>NZ_JFAN01000012.1:0-100518 GCF_006408855.1 Bifidobacterium sp. UTBIF-68
GGCGGCTGTATGTTCGCGCCTCAACGAATACGCCGCAAACATACAGCCGCTTTGATGGTCATAACAGACCGTATGTTCGCGGCACCTGCGTTTGAACGCGAACATACGGTCGTTTGGCGTTATATCAGTGGCTCTTCCGCCTAGATGTTGGTGGTATGTATGCCGGTCGTATACCTACATACGGAAAAGGTGCTTCCTTCCTCAGTCAGGAGGGAAGCACCTTTTCCGCCGAAAGCGGCTGGTCAATGACACCTGACAGGTATGTCAGTCGATGAGCTTGTAGCCGTGGGACGCCACGACCGACTTGAGTTTCTCAAGATAGGTTTCGGCGGCCTTGGACAGCTTGGCGCGTTCGTTGGTGATCCAGCCGAGCAGCATCGTCTCATCGGATTCCAGCGGGACCGTGACAATCTTCTCGTTGTTGAGGTCGCCGTTGTCGATGCCGGTGCACACCGTGTAGCCGTTCAGGCCGATGATGAAGTTGAGGATCGTGGCGCGGTCGGTCACGTTGATCTGCTTGGGGGAGTACTCCGGCCAGACAGCCTCCTCGTAGAAGTAGAACGAACCTTCCTCACCCTGCTCGTACTGCAGGAACGGGTAGGGCTTCAGATCCTCCATAGTGATGACCTTCTTGGCGGCCAGTGGGTTGTTGCGCGAGATGAACACATGCAGCGGGGCGCGGAACAGCGGATGGAACTCGAGATGCTTCTCGCGCAGCAGCTTGCCGAGCACGTCCTTGTTGAAGTCGGACAGGTAGATGATGCCGATTTCGGACTGCATGTTGGCGACCTGGTTGATGATGTCGCGCGTGCGGGTCTCGCGGATGGTGAACTCGTATTCATCGGACTTGATGGAGTTGATCATCTCCACGAACGCCTCGACGGCGAACATATAGTGCTGCGTGGAGACCTGGCACAGCTGCTTGCGCGGCTTGGCGTGCTTGTAGCGCTCCTCAAGCAGGTCTGCCTGGTCAAGCACCTGGCGCGCGTAGGTGAGGAACTCCGCGCCGTCCACGGTCAGGGCGATGCCCTGCGAGGAGCGGGTGAAGATCTCGATGCCGAGCTCGTTCTCCAATTCCTTCACGGAGGAGCTCAGGGCGGGCTGGGAGACGTACAGGGCGTGCGAGGCCTCGTTCATCGAACCGCATTCGACGATTTTGACGATGTATTTGAGCTGAAGCAGAGTCATAAGCAACGGTTATAGCATCGGGCATGGTCGATGGGTTCGGTTATAGCCAGTTGTTTCCATGTTCCAGTCTGTCCTGTGAGATACGGATAGCGGTGAAACATGCGGTCTGTATGCCGGATGACTGCTAACCTGTTGATGTCGAAATCCACGAAATGGGGGAAGCAGGCCTCGAAATCCGCGGATGACAACGAAAACACGAAAGGTGGAACGGGTGGAAACCGTCAAGGTGCTGATGCGGCACATCGGGGAATTCAGGCGGGATGCCATCCTGACCCCGCTGGTGATGATTGGCGAGGTCATATGCGAGATGATCGTGCCGCTGCTCATGGCCACGCTCATCGACGACGGCGTCGAGAAGGGGGATATGGGCGTCATCGTGCGCACGTCGCTGATTATGCTCGTGGTCGTGCTGTGCGGCCTGACGGTCGGATGTCTCGGCTCGGTGTTCGGCTCGAAGGCCGCCGCCGGCTTCGCGAGGAACCTGAGGCAGGACCAATACGACAACATCCAGACCTTCTCGTTCACCAACATCGACCGGTTCTCCACGCCGAGCCTCGTCACACGCCTGACCACGGATGTGATGAACATCCAGAACGCGTTCATGATGATCATGAGGATGGTTCCGCGCGCCACGAGCTCGCTGATTGTCGCGATGTGCATGGCGTTCGTCGTCTCGGGGCGCATGGCCCTCATCTATCTCGGCGTCGTGATCTTCCTCGGCATCGTGCTCGGCGTGCTCATGAACATCGCCGCGCGCTTCTTCCGCCGCGCGTTCCCCGAATACGATGTGCTCAACGAGAACACCGAGGAGAACATCACCGCCATCCGCGTGGTCAAGGCGTTCGACCGCGGCGACATGCAGAACGAGCTGTTCCGTACGATCTCCAAGCGCATCTACGACATCTTCATGAAAGCCGAACTGACCCTCGCCGCCGTCAACCCGGTCATCCAGCTCACCGTCTGGGCCTCGATGCTGCTCATCAGCTGGTTCGGCGCGAACCTCATCGTCGCGGGCGACCTCACCACCGGCGACCTGACCTCCCTGCTCATGTACTGCATGAACATCCTCATGAGCCTTGTGATGCTGTCGATGACCATCGTGATGATCACGATGTCGTCCGCCTCCGCGCGCCGTGTGGCCGAGGTGCTCACCGAACGGGTCGACATGCCCGTGGCTGAGCATCCCGTCATGGCCGTCAAGGACGGGGCCATCGACTTCAACGACGTCGATTTCAGCTACCCCAAGGTCACGCTCTCCGAAAACGATCCCACCGCCAAACGTCGCGCCAACATGGCCGCGAGGATCACCGGTACGAGACGACGCGAGCGCGTGCTCGACGACATCGACCTGCACATCCCCTCCGGCGCGGTCGTCGGCGTGATCGGCGGCACCGGTTCGGCCAAGACGTCGCTCGTCAACCTCATCCCTCGCCTCTACGATGTGACCGGCGGCGAGGTCATGGTCGGCGGCGTGGACGTGCGCGACTACGACCTCGACACCCTGCGCGACAACGTCGCCGTCGTCCTGCAGAAGAACGTGCTGTTCTCCGGCACCATCGCCTCCAATCTCAAGTGGGGCGACCCGAACGCGACGCTCGAGGACATGCGCCGCGCCTGCCATATCGCCTGCGCCGACGAGTTCATCGACCGGATGCCCGACGGCTACAACACCGTGGTCGAACAGGGAGGCCAGAACCTGTCGGGCGGACAGCGGCAGCGCCTGTGCATCGCCCGCGCCCTGCTCAAACACCCCAAGGTGCTCATCCTCGACGACTCCACCTCCGCAGTCGATACCGCCACCGACGCGCGCATCCGGCACGCCTTCGCCACCGAGATGCCTGAGGTCACCAAGATCATCATCGCCCAGCGCGTCTCCAGCGTGCAGGACGCCGACATGATCGTCGTCATGGACGACGGGCGCATCCACGGCGTCGGCACGCACGCCGAACTCGTGGCGAGCGACGATATCTACGCGAGCATCGTCGAACTGCAGACCAAGGGCGGCGGCGACTTCGACGAGGCCGCGATGGGCGACCATGACGAAGCGCATGACGAATCGCACGATGAATCGGAGGTGAAGTGATGCCGGGGCCAAGGGGCAATGCGGGCAGGAACGCGGCCGCAGCCAAGGACTATCTGAAGATGGGCCACCCGTGGCGCACGTTCACGCGCCTCATGGGCGACCTCTTCTCGCACTACGGCGTGCAATACGCGCTCATCATGGCGTGCATCCTCGCCACCGTGTTCGCCAACGTGCGTGGCAACCTGTTCATCCAAAGGCTCATCGACGACTACATCATGCCGCTCGTCCACGCGAATCCCGCCGCACGCGACTTCGGCCCGCTGCTCGGGGCCATTCTTGGCCTCGCGGGCCTGTATGCGGTAGGTGTCGCGGCGACGGCGGTGCAGTCCGTGCTCATGGCGTTCGTCACCCAGGGATTCATGCGCCGGCTGCGCAACCGCATGTTCGGCCACATGCAGAAGCTGCCGCTGGGTTATTTCGACACCAACTCGCGCGGCGACGTGATGAGCCTGTACACCAACGACATCGACACGCTGCGCCAGATGGTCTCCCAGTCCATCCCGCAGATCCTCACCTCGGTGCTCCAGCTTGCCATGGTGCTTGTATCGATGATCTACCTGAGCGTGCCGCTGACCGGCGTGATGCTCGTCATCGCCGCGATTATGGTGCTGCTCACCAAGGTGCTCACGGGCCGCTCCGGCGCGCATTTCTCGCAGCAGCAGAAATCGGTCGGCAAGCTCAACGGCTTCGTCGAGGAGATGATGAGCGGGCAGAAGGTCGTCAAGGTGTTCACGCACGAGGATGCCGCCAAACGCGACTTCCGCGAAGTCAACGAGAAGCTGTACGACGCCTCCAACAAGGCGAACAAGTTCGCCGGATACTTGGGGCCCATCAACAACCAGCTCGGCTACATCGGCTATGTGATGTGCGCGCTCATCGGCGGGGCGCTCGCGATGACCGGCGCCACGGGACTCACGCTGGGCGCGCTCGTGAGCTTCTTGACGTTCGTCAAGAGCTTCACGATGCCGATCTCCCAGGTCTCCCAGCAGCTCAACTCCATCGTCATGGCGCTGGCCGGCGCCGAGCGCGTCTTCGCGCTGCTCGACGAGCGGCCCGAGGGCGACGACGGCCGCGTCGCGCTCGTCAACGTCACGCGCGACGACTCCGGACGCCCAGTCGAATCTCGGGAACGCACCGACGACTGGGGGTGGAAGGACCCCTCCGACGGGCATATCACGCCGATGCGCGGCGATATCCGGCTCGACCATGTGAACTTCAGCTACGTGAAGGGCAAGGAAGTGCTCCACGACATGACGATGTTCGCCAAGCCCGGCCAGAAGATCGCGCTCGTAGGCTCCACCGGCGCCGGCAAAACGACGATCACCAACCTCATCACCCGCTTCTACGACATCGACTCCGGTTCAATCACCTACGACGGCATCGACATCCGGAACATGCGCAAGGGCGACCTGCGCCGGTCTCTGGGCATGGTGCTGCAGGACACGCACCTGTTCTCCGGGTCCATCATGGACAACATCCGCTTCGGACGGCTCGATGCCACCGACGAGGAGGTGAAGGCTGCCGCGCGCCTCGCCAATGCCGACGCCTTCATCGCCAAGCTGCCCGACGGCTATGAGACGCAGCTTGCGGCAGACGGCGCGGCCCTGAGCCAGGGACAGCGGCAGCTCCTCGCCATCGCGCGCGCCGCGGTCGCCGATCCGCCCGCGTTGATCCTCGACGAGGCGACCTCGTCGATCGACACCCGCACCGAATCGCTGGTTCAGCACGGCATGGACGAGCTGATGAAGGGGCGCACCACGTTCGTCATCGCGCATCGCCTTTCGACGATCCGCAACGCCGACTGCATCATGGTCATCGAGGCCGGGCGCATCATCGAGCGCGGCACCCATGACGAGCTCATCGCCTTGAAGGGACGGTACTACACGCTGTACACCGGGCTCAAGGGGTGATGGAAGGCCGTGCCGGTGGGCACGGCCGAAAGCGTTACAGCGTTATATCGTTACAGCGTTACAGCCGCACGCCGAGGTTGGCGAGGGAGTCACGCGCCGCGATGGCCCCGGAGAAGAGGATGCCGTGAATGCCCACCTCGTTGGCTCCCACGATGTTCTTGGCGGTGTCGTCGAAGAAGACGCAGCGTTCGGGCGTGAGGCCGAAGCGTTCCATGGTCAGGTTGTAGATGTCGGCGTTCGGCTTGTGCATCTTCTCCATGCCGGAGACCACCGTGCCGTCCAGCAGCTGTTCGAGGCGAGGGAACTTCTCGAAGGCCAGATGGAAGGTCTCGTGCGACCAATTGGTCAGACCCCACACGCCGTAGCCGTGGCGCTTGAGGTCGGCGAGCAGCTCGGTCATGCCCGGCAGCGTGCGCGGCAACGCATCCGCGTAATGCTCGATGTAATAGCGGAAGATCGACGCGATGTCCTCGCCCTGCTCGCGCACCACATCCGGGTAGATGCTGTCGAAGTCCTCGCCGGCGTCCATACGGTCCTCATAGCGGAAAAAACCATGCGGATCGTCGGGCGCGCAGATCGCGGACACCACGTCATCCGCGAATCGTCCGGTCAGGCAGGCACGGGTGTCCCAATCGATCAGTACGCCGCAGAAATCGAAGATTACATCAGTGATGGTGGCGGGGGAGTCAGCCATACAAAAGCTCCTTGCATATCCCAAGAAAGGTTCCGGGAACCAGTGTACGGGAGCGACGGATATCGGGGGAGCGGCGGACGGCGTCGCGAGCCTTGCTCACAGTATCCATGGCGGAAAGGATAACTGAGTAGCCTGGTTTGGCCAGCGTCCTCGCCACACTGCATTCCCTCAATGACGCATCGTTCGACTGTTCGCGAACGTCCAGCCAAACGTCCAGCCAAACGTCCTGGCGAACATGAAAACAGTCATCGAATGCTCATCTGACCAAGATAGAAATGAAGGTGTTAGCGATGTGTTAGGAAATCGCCGCAGTGCGATAACGGGCATGTATGTAAGCCGTAAAAACCGTCACAAAACCATCACCGAATTCATAAGCTTGAGAATCGCAATGACCCGATGGTGTAGTCTGGGCTGCCCTGAACGGGGAAGCCGGAATGCTCTATCGGGTTTGTTCGATAATGAAGGAGAAAGCATGCCCTGGTGGGTTGATGTTGCCTATGTTGTCGGCACGGTAGTGTTCTTCGTTCTCGTTGATCTGTTCGGAAAGTGGGTTGACAGACTATGATGACGTTCTTCACTGTGCTGGGTGTCGTACTGGGGATCGTGGGCATCGGCTACATGATCTACTCCCTGTGCCGTCCTGAGAAATTCTGACGACCGAGCCAAAGCAATACAGAAATCCCGATGGATCCAGCCGCAGACAGCCGCAGACAGCCGGAGAGAAGAGCCTGCAATACAGGACGAAGGCTGCACAACAGTCTTGCTGCCTGACATCGGGAAAAGGAAACAAAGGTTCATCGCATGGTATATGTGTTTGCTGTTATGGCGTTCGCGCTGATCGCCATAATCCTCGCGGCCATCTACAAGCCGCTGGGTGATTACATGTTCAATGTGTTCACGTCCGACAAGGATCTCTTCTTCGAGAAGTGGATCTACAAGATCATCGGCGTGGACTCCAAGAAGGGACAGACCTGGAAGGCATACCTGCGCGGCGTGCTCGGCTTCTCCCTCATGAGCGTCTTGGTGCTCTACCTGCTCCAGCGCGTGCAGCAGTGGCTGCCGTTCTCGCTGGGCTTCCCGAACGTCGAAGGCCCGTTGGCGTTCAACACCGCCGCTTCCTTCGTGACGAACACCAACTGGCAGTCCTATTCGCCTGACGTCACGCTCGGCTACACCGTTCAGTTCGCCGGCCTCGCCGTGCAGAACTTCGTGTCCGCGGCCGTCGGCATCGCCGTGGCGATCGCGCTGGTGCGCGGCTTCGCATGGCGCAAGTCCGAGACCATCGGCAACTTCTGGGTCGATCTGACCCGCTGCACGCTGCGCATCCTCATGCCGATCTCCATCGTCATGGGCATCATCCTCATTGCGCTCGGCGTGGCCCAGAACTTCGCCGGCTTCGTCAACGTGACCACCGTCGCAGGTGGCCAGCAGACCATCATGCAGGGCCCAGTGGCCTCCCAGGAGGTCATCAAGGAGCTCGGCACCAACGGTGGTGGCTTCTTCAACGCCAACTCCTCGCACCCGTACGAGAACCCGAACATGTGGACCAACCTCATCGAGATCCTGCTCATGCTGTGCATCCCGGTGGCCCTGACCCGCACCTTCGGCCGCATGGTCGGCGACATTCGCCAGGGTTACGCGCTGCTCGGCGCGATGGTGATCCTCTTCGGCATCAGCTTCCTGTGCGTCGTCACCGCCGAATCCTTCTCCAACGACCCGATCACCTCCCTGACCGGCGGTTCGATGGAAGGCAAGGAGACCCGCTTCGGCATCGTATGGTCCGGCCTGTTCGGCACGACCTCCACCTCCACCTCCACCGGTGCCGTGAACTCCATGCATGACTCCTACACCGCGCTTGGCGGCATGATGTATATGCTCAACATGATGCTCGGCGAGGTCAGCCCGGGTGGTGTGGGCGCCGGCCTGTACGGCATTCTGGTGATGGCCGTCGTGGCAGTGTTCATCGCAGGCCTCATGGTGGGCCGTACCCCTGAATACCTCGGCAAGAAGATCGGTCCTCGCGAGATGAAGATGGCTTCGCTGTACTTCCTCGTCATGCCGATCACCGTGGTCGTGGGCGTCTCCCTGAGCTTCGCGCTGCCGTTTGCCCGCCAGTCGATCTTCGACACGTCGCTCAACAACAGCGGCAACCACGGCTTCTCCGAAGTCGTCTACGCGTTCACCTCCGCTGCGAACAACAACGGTTCCGCGTTCGCCGGCATCACCGCAGACACCCCGTGGCTTGATACCGCGCTGGGTCTCGCCGTGCTGCTTGGCCGCTTCCTGCCGATTGCCCTGGTGATCGCTCTCGCCGGCTCCCTTGCCAAGCAGGACAAGGTGCCGGTGACCGCAGGCACGATGAAGACCGACAATGGTCTGTTCGTGGTCCTTCTGGTGTTCGTAATCTTCCTTATTTCCGCGCTGACGTTCTTCCCGACTCTTGCTCTGGGACCGTTGGCAGAAGGTTTGGTGGCCTGATATGACTTCCGCAATTGCGAATGACGTCGCGAACAACGCGGCTTCCATCGCGGACGACGTCAAGAAATCCAACAACAAGTCGCTGGGTGCCATGCTTGGCAAGAGCCTGCCGGATGCGTTCCGCAAGTTCGACCCGCGCAACATGTGGCACAACCCGGTCATGTTCATCGTGTGGGTAGGCGCTGCATTCCTGACCCTGCTGGGCATCTTCCAGCTGTTCGACGCCTCGCTGGCCAACGGCGAGCCGGTCTACTTCACCTGGATCGTGGCAATCGTGCTGTGGGCCACCGTGCTCTTCGCCAACCTCGCCGAGGCCGTGGCCGAAGGCCGTGGCAAGGCGCAGGCCGACGCATTGCGCAAGACCCGCACCACCACGCCCGCCCACATCGTCAAAGGTTATGACGAGAAGAACGACCCGGATGCCCGTGGCCCGGAAAAGGGTGAAGGCTCCGCCTACATCGAGGAGATCCCGAGCTCCGATCTGAAGCTCGGCGATGTGGTGGTCGTCTCCGCCGGCGAGCTGATCCCGGGTGATGGCGACATCATCTCCGGCATCGCCTCCGTGGACGAGTCCGCCATCACCGGTGAATCCGCCCCGGTGATTCGTGAGTCCGGCGGCGACCGTTCCTCCGTGACCGGCGGCACCCGTGTGCTCTCCGACCGCATCGTGGTCCGCATTACCCAGAAGCCCGGTGAGAGCTTCGTCGACAAGATGATCGCCCTGGTCGAAGGCGCGAACCGCCAGAAGACCCCGAACGAGATCGCCCTGGACGTGCTCCTGAGCTCCCTGACCATCATCTTCCTCGTCGTGGTGCTGTGCATCAACCCGCAGGCATCGTCCGTCGGCGCCTCCGTGAGCCTCACGGTCCTGATCGCCCTGCTGGTCTGCCTGATTCCTACCACCATCGGCGCCCTGCTCTCCGCCATCGGCATCGCCGGCATGGACCGTCTGGTGCAGCACAACGTGCTCGCCACCTCCGGTCGCGCCATCGAGGCCGCCGGCGACGTGACCACCCTGCTGCTCGACAAGACCGGCACCATCACCTACGGCAACCGTCAGGCCTCCGAATTCCATGCCCTGCCCGGCGTGGACCATGACGAGATGGCCAAGGCCGCAGCGCTGAGCTCTCTTGCCGACGCCACTCCGGAAGGCCAGTCCATCGTGGCCCTCGCCAAGTCCGAAGGCTTCGAACTTGATGAAGTGCCGGGAGCCGTGGACGTGCCGTTCACCGCTGAGACCCGCATGTCCGGCCTTGACCTGCCGAACGGCGACCGCATCCGCAAGGGTGCCACCTCCGCCGTCGAGACATGGATCGACAAGGAAGGCGGCGTCATGCCCGTCGAGGTCCGTGACGCCCTGCACGAGAAGGTCAACTCCATCTCCGGCCAGGGCGGAACGCCGCTGGTCGTCGCCGAGCAGTACGCCAACGGCGAGGTTAAGGTCCTGGGCGTCGTCCAGCTCAAGGATGTCGTCAAGAAGGGTCTGAAGGAACGCTTCGCCGACCTGCGCAAGATGGGCATCCGCACCGTCATGGTCACCGGCGACAACCCGTTGACCGCCAAGGCCATCGCACAGGAGGCCGGTGTCGACGACTTCATCGCCGAGGCCAAGCCTGAAGACAAGCTCGCCTACATCAAGAAGGAGCAGGCCAAGGGCCAGCTCGTCGCCATGACCGGTGACGGCACCAACGACGCCCCTGCCCTTGCCCAGTCCGATGTCGGTGTCGCCATGAACTCCGGCACCTCCGCAGCCAAGGAAGCCGGCAACATGGTCGACCTTGACTCCGACCCGACCAAGCTGATCGATATCGTGGCCATCGGCAAGCAGCTGCTCATCACCCGTGGCGCCCTGACCACCTTCTCCATCGCCAACGATGTGGCCAAGTACTTCGCCATCATCCCGGCCATGTTCATGGAGAAGTTCCCCGGCCTTGGCGTGCTCAACATCATGGGTCTGCACAGCTCGCTGTCCGCAGTGCTTTCCGCGATCATCTTCAACGCGATCATCATCGTGCTGCTGATTCCGCTGGCCCTGAAGGGCGTCAAGTACCGTGCCGAAGCCAGTGAGAAGATCCTGGGCCGCAACCTCAAGGTCTACGGTCTGGGCGGCATCATCGCCCCGTTCATCGGCATCTGGATCATCGATCTGTTCGTCCGCCTGATTCCGGGCTTCTGATCGAATCCGCTGAAATAAAGGAAAGATGTCATTATGAAATCATCAATGTCATTGAATCTGCGCAGCTACTGGGCCGGTTTCAAGGCTGTGATCGTCTTCACCGTCATCGTTGTCGTCTACACGTTCGTGTTGGCCGGTATCGGTCAGCTCGGCATGCCGGACAAGGCCAACGGCTCGATGATCACCAACGCTCAGGGTGAAGTCGTCGGATCCTCGCTGATCGGCCAGTCCTTCACCGATGAGAATGGCGATGCTCTGCCGCAGTACTTCCAGTCCCGTCCGTCCGCGGCCTCCGACCCGAACAAGGAGGAGGACAACCAGGGCTATTACGGCGGCGCTTCCTCCGGCACCAACAAGGGTCACGCTGACGAGGACCTCATCAAGAGCACCACGGAACTGCGCAAGGCCATTGCCGAGCGTGAAGGCGTGAGCGTCAAGGATGTTCCCGCCGACGCCGTGTCCGCTTCCTCCTCCGGTCTGGATCCTGAGATCAGCCCCGAGTACGCGGCCATTCAGGTCAAGCGTGTCGCCAAGGAGCGCGGTCTGAGCGAAGAGCAGGTCGAGAAGCTGGTCAAGGAGAACACCACCGGACGTGGTCTCGGCTTCATCGGCGAGTCCACGATCAATGTGGTCAAGCTGAACCTCGCGCTCGACGAGCTCGAGTAACGGTTCGACTGTTCGCAAAACAACAAGTTGCAACCGATCATCAGGGGTGATGGTGTGCATTGCATGCGCCATCACCCCTGATGGTGTTTATCGTATACAGTCATAGATAAGGGATTCCATCATCCATCGGGGGAAGGCAAGGTATGGCAGAGGCAAGGGGTACATTCAGGGTGCTGCTGGGTGCCGCGCCCGGTGTGGGCAAGACGTGCGCGATGCTCAAGGAGGGGCATCGTCTTCAGGAGGACGGCAAGGACGTCGTCATAGCGTTGCTGGAAACCCACGGACGCACCGCCACGGCGAAGGCGGCCCTCGGACTCGAACAGGTCCCGCGCAGGCGCGTCCGGTATCGTGGCATGTGGCTTGAGGAGATGGATCTCTTCAAGATCATCGAACGTCACCCGCAGGTGGCGCTGGTCGATGAGCTGGCGCATACCAACGCGCCCGGCTCGGTGCATGAGAAACGTTGGCAGGATGTCGAGGATCTGCTTGATGCGGGCATCGATGTGATCACCACCATCAATGTGCAGCATATCGAATCGTTGAACGACGTAGTCCGTGAGATCACCGGCAGTACGCAGAAGGAGACCGTGCCCGACAAGGTCCTGCGCTCCGCGACCCAGGTCGAACTTGTCGATCTGCCGCCGGAAGGCCTGCGCGAACGTCTTTCCGCAGGCCTTGTCTATAAGCCGGATCGCGTTGATGCCGCGCTCAGCAACTACTTCCGCGTCGGCAACCTCACCGCATTACGTGAGCTTGCCCTGTTGTGGCTTGCCGGACGCGTGGATGAAGCGCTGAAGGAGTACCGCGACGAGCATCACATCAACGCCAAATGGGAGACGCGCGAACGCGTGATTGTGGCACTGTCCGGCGGACCCGAAGGCGAACAGCTGCTCAGACGCGGCGCGCGCGTGGCCCGGGCTTCGGGAGGTGGCGATCTTATCGCCGTGCATGTGACGCCGGAAGACGGTCTGGCCGGTTCGAACCCTGCGCTACTGATCAAACAACGTCAGCTGGTGGAGGAATTGGGAGGCACCTACCATCAGATCGTGGGCGAGGACATTTCCGATGCCCTGCTGGACTATGCACGGGCGAACAACGCCACACAGGTGATCGTCGGCGTATCGCGGCGAGGCATGTTCGCCAGATGGTTCGGTCGCCCCTCCACGCCGAACGGCATCATAGAGAAATCCGGCGATATCGACGTGCATATCGTCACGCATTCCTTCGTGAGCAAGGGCATCTCCATGCCCTCCACGAATCGTCAGCCCATCGCGTTGAAACGTCAGGCAGCCGGTTTCGCATTCGCCATACTGTCGGTGATGTTGACGGCATTGGCGTTGTACGAGTTCAGCGAACCGTATTTCGCACAGCGGGACGCATTGATCCTGCAGCTGATGGTGGTGCTGTCGGCGGTCATAGGCGGGTTGGTTCCGGCCATGGTGTGTGCAGTGCTTTCAGGTCTGGTGCTTGATTTCCTGTACACGGTGCCCATCGGGACGCTGCACGTCGTGCATGCCTCGGATGTGATGACCATCATCCTCTATGTCATCGTGGGCATCATCGTCTCCGCGGTGGTCGATCGAGCCGGCACCATCGCGCGTCAGGCACAACGCGCCAGCGCCGAGTCGGAGACCCTGGCCAGCGTGGCCGGAGCGGTGCTGCGCAGCGATGACCCGTTGCAGGCCATCGTCCATCGCACGCGGGAGGCGTTCGGTTTCAGCTGCGTGCGCGTCGTGCAGGACAAGCGTGTCATCATTTCGGATGGTGAGCCCGGCACGAGAATGGATAACGAGGACGGCTCGGATGTCTCCTCGCCCATCGAGGAACCCGAGACTGTGTCGCTATCGGATCATGGGCCGAAGCTCAAGTTGTATGGCAAATCCATCGAGGCATCGGACCAGCGCATGCTGCTGGCGATCCTCTCGCAGATCCAGACCGTGCTCGAACATAAGGATCTGGAGCGCAAAGCCAGCGAAATCGGGCCGTTGGCCGCCGCCGAAAAGGTTCGTACCGGCCTGCTGAACGCGGTGAGCCACGATCTGCGCAGGCCGCTCGCCTCGGCCACTGCGGCGGTGTCGGGATTGCAGCGCATGGGCGACACCATGAGCGAGCACGATCGCAAGGAACTGCTCAATGTGGCGTCCAACGGGTTGAAGCAGCTCACCAAGCTCGTCACTGACCTGCTGGATGTCTCGCGCATACGCGAAGGTGCACTGCCCTTGTCTTTGGTCGCCACCGACGTGGGGGAGGAGATCATCCCCCTGTTCGACGAGCTTGGCATCGGACCATGGTCCATCGATCTGGACATCGCGCCGGATCTGCCGCTGGTCGTGGCCGACCCCGCGTTGCTACGCAGGGCGCTGTCGAACGTGGTGGTCAATGCAATGCGATTCACGCCCGCAGGAAAGCGTGTGCGCTTGTCCGCTTCCGCGTTCAACGGTTTGGTGGAGGTCCGTGTGGCCGATCAGGGGCCGGGCGTTCCCGATGCGCGCAAGAACGACATATTCCTGCCGTTCCATCGTCTGGGCGACACCGACAACACGACCGGACTGGGGCTCGGCATGGCGCTTTCCAAGGGATTCGTCGAATCGATGGGCGGGTCCATCAGTCCTGAGGACACTCCGGGAGGCGGATTGACCATCGTGATCACGCTGAGGGAGGCCGACCATGCCCTGCGCGTGGGCCAGATGATTCCGGCGAACGAGCGCCCGAATCCCGCCGAGATTCTCGAACGGGATACATTGAACGTCTCTGGTGCGGTCTCGGATGTGATTCTGCCGTTGCCTGGACACGGCAATTCCGACGAACGCGGTCTTGATCGGTTCATCACCTATGGCATCATGCGCGGCGGCAAAGAAAAACAAGCCAACGGTACTGCAGCCGCCGCTGCGAAGAAGACAAGCACCACGCAGGTGCAACAGGGCGACGGGGAAGCAGCCGACTCGACTCATGCTCCCGTCCCCGTACCGGCAGTTTCGGACGACAAGGGACATGATGATGCAGATTCATCTGCCGGTCATGCACACAACAGCGAAAAGAAGGAGGCCTGACGATGAAGATTCTCGTGGCTGACGACGATCCGCAGTTCCTGAAGGCGCTGAAGATCACCCTGCATTCGCAGGGATACGACATCGTTACCGCACGCGATGGAGTCGAATGCATCACCGTGGCGGTCGAAGAGCATCCAGATCTGTTCGTGCTTGATCTGGGCATGCCGCGCATGGACGGCATGGGGGTGATCCAAGGAGTGCGAGGATGGACGGATGCTCCGATTCTCGTGGTATCCGGCCGTACCGACGCGCGTGAGAAAGTGGCCGCATTGGACGCAGGTGCGGACGACTATGTGACCAAACCCGTATCCATCGATGAACTGCTGGCGCGTATCCGCGCGTTGTTGCGAAGGGTCGCGCAAGAGAACCCTTCGGACAGCGAAACCCCACTGATCCAGTTCGGGGATATCACCGTGGACCTGAACGCCCATGCCGTGTTCCGCGGGCATAAAGGACGCGAAGTGCGTGTCAGGCTCACCCCTACGGAGTGGAAAGTGCTCGAGGTGCTGGCACGCAACACCGGCAAGCTGGTGACCCGTCAGGATCTGCTCACATCCATTTGGGGTTCCCAGCATGTCAAGGACACCGGATATCTGCGCCTGTATATTTCGCAGCTCCGCAAGAAGATCGAGCCGGATCCCGCGCATCCCAAATACCTGAAAACGGAGACGGGCATGGGGTATCGGCTTGACATCGACGGCGAACCCGAGGTGTAGACGGCCGAATCATCGGAACCGGTGTCGGGTTGTATTGGCGACTATCTCTTGCTTGTGGTCACCTATACAACCCGACACGCTAGGTGGATGCCTAAGCCTGGGCATTCACGCGATGATGTCGGCTATTGCCTCGGGAATCGCCTGAATGACATCACTGGCTACAATGGGGTGGCCCAGAGTCATGAATCGCTGGCGATGTGTGCGGCCGATCAGATCAGGTTCCTGCCACCCCTGTTGCTCGGATTCAGACGCGATGGCCGCCGCCTGCCCATGCAGATACGCTCCGGCGGCCGCGGTTTCTGCTGTCGTGATGGCCTCACCCTGCTGGGCGAGCAGAGCGCCGACCATGCCGGCCAGCACATCACCTGACCCTGCAGTGGCCAACCAGGCGGGAGCGCTGCCGGAGACATAGGTGTGGTCCTCGTCCACCACAATGGTTACCGCGCCTTTAAGCAACACCGTGGCACCGGTCAGCTCATGCGCCCTGCGCGCGCAAGCCAACGGATCCGATTGCACATCCTGTGCGGTAAGACGGGAAGCACCACTGGCGGACGCATGTTGCGGACGTCCTGCATGTGAACCGACACCATGCGCAGCATGGGCGCCGTCAGGCGTCGTGCTCCCGGTCCGTATCGACAACGATGACGGTTCGTCAAGAGGTTCGTCCGGTTGTTCATGAGGGAGCACATCCTCATCTGACGGGATATCGCGAGAGATGCTGTTATTGCGAGCAGCATCGGAGGATGCCTCATCCTCCAGTCTGTTCAGCAATGATGCCATCTCGCCGGCGTGCGGCGTGATCACCACCTGCCCCGGCACGCGGGCGGGAAGCAGATCCAACGCACCGGCATCGACCACGACGGGAGGCATATCGTAGACGATATCATCCGTCGCGGCATCACCGTTCAATGCATAATGCTTCAGCAGCGCCGCAATCGTCTCGCGTTGCGCATCGGCATCCGCCCCGGCAGCGCCTGCGGACGGCACTCCGGAACCGATCACCCAGGATTGCACGTGCCCTTTGCCAATCACCACCTCAGGCATGGCGGACAGCACCATGTTCTGTGCACGCTCCGGTCCCAGATACCGGACCATCCCCGTATTCGTACGGGCAGCCGCGCGGGCCGTCAGCACGGCGGCACCGGGATAACGCTGAGAACCGGTCACCAATCCCACAACACCGCGCGAATACTTGCCATCATCGACATGCGGAAGACGGATGGCGTCAGAGGCGAATGCGCCATCCACCACCTCCACGGCAGGTTCGACCTCATCGATGTCGAATCCGAAATCGACCAGGTCGATACGCCCGCATCCGAATGTTGCCGGCGGCAGTACCGCACAAGGTTTCATCGCGCCGAACGTCACCGTCACCGTGGCGGGGATATAGGGACCGGGCAACGCACCATCGTCCACGCCCACTCCAGACGGAGTATCCACAGCCACGATCAGAGGGAAGTCACCGGACGATTCACGCCCGGGCAACGCCGGTTCGTCAGGAATCGCGCCATCTCGGCCCAACGCCTCCGCCAGCGCAGCAGGGATGCCCCGCAATGCGCCATGCACGCCGATGCCGGTCATCGCATCGATGACCAGATGGGCCCGCGAAGCGACTGAGATGGCGGTCTGCAGCCGTTCTCCGGCCTCGCCGGCGGAGAACCCCGAAGCACAGCCGGGGATGTCGGCAGCCGGATCCAGCACTAGGATCTTGCCGCCTGACCGCACGAATTCGGCGAATCCCGACTCATGCAGAGAACGGCCCACGGCAATGGCCGTGACGGAAGCGCCCTCCTGAGCCAACATGGCGGCGCCGAAGAGGCCGTCGCCACCATTGTCGCCGGCTCCGGCCAGCAGAACGATTGACGCATCTTCCAGAGCAAGATCCTCGTCATCGAGCAATCCGGCAGCCACATGCGCCACAGCTTGCGCCGCCATGCGCATCAGAGGCACGCCCCTGTCCAGCAGAGGGCGCTCCATATCCCGTACGGTCTGCGTATCGTAGGCACTGTGCAGCAACAGTGCACGGCGTTCCGCATCATCGGTGTATTCCATGGCAATCCCCCTTGTGAGAACGGCATGACCATGAATCATTCTAGCCGTCACGCCACCATTCTTCACGCCTTCCGCTACCATGGTCTGTTGGTTTATTCGCAATAGTTCAGGATTCGAAGGAAAGCGGCAGGTGAGGCATGGCGATTGATGCACAGGGTCTGGAGATTCAGATCGGCGCGCGGACACTGCTTCACCCCACGGATTTCCACGTGGCCAAAGGGGACAAGATCGGTCTCGTAGGCCGCAACGGCGCCGGCAAGACGACGCTGACGCGCGTCATCACCGGGGATATGCTGCCCACATCTGGCAAGGTGCGCGTATCCGGCAAGCTCGGTTATCTTCCTCAGGACACGCATGCCGCCGACCCTACGCAGACCGCGCTCGACCGTATGATGAGCGCAAGGGACATCGCCACCATCATCAGCCGGATCCGCAAGGCCGAGAAGGAGATGACCGACCCCGACCCGGATGTGATGAGCAAGGCCATGACCCGGTACGACAAGGCCATGCAGGACTTCGAAAAGGCCGGGGGATATGCGGCCCAATCCGAAGCCACTGCGATGGCCGCATCACTGGGTCTGCCGCAGGATGTCATGGAGCAGCAGCTCGGCACCCTCTCCGGTGGCCAGCGCCGGCGTATCGAACTGGCGCGCATCCTCTACTCCGACGCGGACACGCTCATCCTCGACGAGCCGACCAACCATCTGGACGCGGATTCCATCGAATGGCTGCGTGGCTTCCTGAAGAAATACGAGGGCGGTTTCCTGGTGATCTCCCACTCCACCGAACTGCTCGACGAAACCGTGAACAAGGTGTGGCATCTCGATGCCCAGCTCGGACAGATCGACATGTATTCGCTCGGCTGGAAGGCGTATCTGCACCAGCGCGTCGTGGATGAGGAGCGTCGTCGCCGTGAGCGCGAGGTGGCCGAGAAGAAGGCCGAACGCCTGATGAAGCAGGGCATCCGACTGCACGCGAAGGCCACGAAGGCCGTGGCGGCGCAGAACATGATGCGGCGCGCGGAGAAACTGCTGGAGAACACCTCGGAGGCGCAGAAGAAGGAGAAGGTCGCCGACATCCGCTTCCCGGAGCCGGCCGCCTGCGGCAAGACGCCGATCATGGCCAAGGATATCTCCAAGGCGTATGGCTCCAACATCGTGTTCGCCGGTGTGAACCTCGCAATCGACAAGGGCTCGCGTGTGGTGATCCTGGGATACAACGGCGCCGGCAAGACCACCACGCTGCGTCTGCTGGCTCATCTGGAGCAGCCTGACACCGGATCCGTGGACTACGGCCACGGATGCAAGATCGGCTATTTCGCCCAGGAGCACGACACACTGGACCTCAACGCCACCGTGCTGGAGAACCTCACGCATGTGGCTCCGGAGCTCAACGACACACAGGCCCGCTCCATCCTCGGCTCGTTCCTGTTTTCCGGGGATGACGCGATGAAGCCGGCACGTGTGCTTTCCGGTGGCGAGAAGACGCGTCTGGCGCTGGCTACGCTGGTGACCTCGCGCGCCAACGTGTTGCTGCTCGACGAGCCCACGAACAACCTCGATCCGGCCTCCCGCGAGGAGATCCTCAAGGCCATCGCCAAATACGAGGGCGCGATCGTGCTCGTCACCCACGATGAGGGCGCGGTCGAGGCGCTCAACCCCGAGCGCGTGCTGCTCATGCCCGACGGCGACGAGGACCTGTGGAACGACAGCTATCTGGAACTCGTGGCGGAGGAGTAGCTGGCATATCAAGGCTCCCGCGCCAAGCGGAGCTGTGGCGGAGGTTTGCCGCGGAGGAAACCTCCGCCACAACGGACAATCGACAATCCCATAGGAAAATCAAAGGACCAACGGAGCAAAGGAGCCGATCATGGCAACCCCGACAGGACAGAAGATCGCCATCGTCACCGGCAGCGCCATGGGGCTCGGTTACGAGTTCGCCAGCCAGCTTATCGCCAAGGGCTGGCTCGTGGCGGGCATCGACTTCAATGCCGAGCGGCAGGAGGAGCTGTCCGCGCAATGGCCGGCCGAATCGTACCGGTCTTATGTGGGTGACATCACCGACGAGGCGTTCGTGCGCGCTTCCGTAGCCGACATCGCCGCGCTTGGCCACATCGACCTGCTCATCAACAACGCAGGCCAGCCGTCGTTCAAAGTGCCCACCGCCTATGAGGCCTCCGACGTGGACAAGTGCCTCAAGGGTCTCAAGGGCATGATCCTGTGGACCGTGGAGACGTTGAAGGCCTGCGATGAGCAGAACGTGAAAATCGCGCAGATCATGAGCACCGCGGCCACCCGCGGCAATGCGAACGAAAGCGTGTACTGCGCCACCAAGTGGGGCGAGAAGGGATACACCAAGAGCCTGCAGGCCGCGTACAAGGGCACCAGCGTCAAGGTGGTGGCCGTCTACCCGGGCGGCATCGACACCGCCTTCTACCGCGACAGCCATGACTACGTGTCCGAGGCCAAGCAGCACACGTTCATGCAGCCCGGGCCCCTGGCCGAGGTCATCCTGTTCAACCTCGTCAACGAGGCGAACCTCACCGTCACCGACATCGAGATCAACCGCAACAGCTGAAGCCACTTCCTGGCCACCCGACAGGCGAGTCGGCATGCCGCGCACGCAGTGCGTTCCCAATTGCAGGACACGGACCATGTCGCGTCTCAACGCGAGCTAGTGGATTGTCTCGCCAATAACTACGGATTCCAGCTTGTATCTCTCTCCCAAGTCATTCGCTGCCGGCTCGTCCTGCAAACAGCTCCGCTGTATGCTTCGCGGTGAGCTCGACTACTGCAGGTGGTGCAACGCGCGGATGATTGCGCAACGGTCCTGGGCGGTGCCCTCATCGGCGCACATGGTGGCATACCATCGCGGATTGCGTAGGGTCTCCGTGGCTGAGCCGGACGCGGTGCCTTCTGCATGAATGTCGGCATCCGGTTCTCCGCTGACGACCAGCGTGGCGAGGTCATTGGCGTACTGGAAATGCAGATGACTCAGCAGTCCGCCTTCGGTGAACGCCCTGCGCGAGGGCAATGGCGCGATGGCCAGCAGCCAGCGGAACGGACTGTCCTCGGCATTGGGGTCGTCGGTCGTGAACACGAAAGTCGGGGAGCCTTCCAGGCCATGTTCGATCACATGGTCGATGCGGTAGTCGTAGATGTCGAGGCTGGTGTTGTCCTCGGCGAACCATTCGATGCGAATCACAGCGCTGGCGGCGGCACCGGCTCCGCCCGGCTCGCTCACCCGCCACCATCCGATATGGATGATGTTCTCTGGACTTGTGGTGGCGCACGCCATTGACCAGAATGTGCGGATGCCATGGGCGGCCATCGGCGCCATCCGGGGATCTGCGAGCACCGCCTGCTCGGCGGCCTCCCAGGTTTGCTGGATGGTGGGGTCGTCCGAATCAATGTAATGCTCGAAGCTTTCCCAGTCCCCAAGCCAGTCGGCGATGTCGAACGCCGGTGCGCCCGCTGTGCCTGACATGTTTGTCGCATTCATGATTGGTTCCTTTCCAGATTGATGATACGGTCGCACCAGCCGGCGGCCAGCTCCTCGTCGTGCGTAACCACGAGGATCGCCTTGCCGCGGGCGGCCAATTGACGCAGTAGTCCGCCCACCTGCTCCATGTGGTAACGGTCGAGTCCGCTCGTCGGCTCGTCGAGGATGATGAGGTCCTTGCCGCACATCAGCGCGGAGCCTATGGCGACGCGCTGCTTCTGCCCGTCCGATAGGCTCATCGGATGCCGGTCGGCGAACGCGGTGAGATCGAGGTCGTCCATCACCCGGTCAGCCTGCGCGATTACGGCCGGGTCGGTCTCGTCCAACCCGATCATGAGCTCCTCGCGCACGCTGTCGGAGAACAGCTGATAGTTGACGTCCTGCATCACCATGAATCCGGCGCGCGTGAGGTCACGCGGACGGGCCTTCCGACCGTTGAGCATGATGGTGCCGCCGGCCGGCTTGACGAGCCCGGTCAGTGTCTTCACCAACGTGGTCTTCCCACAGCCGTTGTGCCCCATCAGCCCGGTGATTTCACCGGCGCGGAAGGCCATGTCCGGCACATGCCGCATGAAGCCGTCGCGTCCTCGGTAGCCGATGGCGAGGTCGCGTGTGGCGAGCAGAGGCGTCGCCCCGCTGGAAGAGGAGGGGAATGCTCGCCGCCTCTCCAACTCCGCGATCTGCTTGCGGTACGGTTCGAGGTTGAGCGCGCGCAGACCCATCGCGGCGATGCAGCCGGGGGAGAGAGCGAGGAATTCGCTGGCCTCGTACTCCCTGACGATACGGCCGCCGTCGAAAACCACGTACCGGTCGGCCACACCGTTGAGCCATGCTAGCCGGTGTTCGGCGATGATGATGGTGAGCCCGTCGGCCTTCATCCGCTCGATCATGGTACGCATGTCCGCGATGGCGTGAGCGTCGAGATTGCTGGTCGGCTCGTCCAGCACCATCAGCCTCGGATTCAGCACGCTTGCCGCCGCCATGGCGATGCGCTGCTTCTGTCCGCCGGATAGGTGGAAGATGCTGCGTCCAAGCAGCGGTCCGATGCCGAACCGGTCGGACACCGACGCGATGCGCCGGTTGATGTCGTCCGCAGGCAATCCCATGTTCTCGGCGGCGAATGCCAGTTCGTCGGTGACGTTCGCGTTGAAGTACTGGGTCTTTGGATTCTGGAACACGCTGCCGACCAACGGTGTGAGCCGGTCAATCGGCACGGTCGACGCGTCGAGGCCGCAGGTGATCTGTCGGCCGGTGAACTCGCCGTGGAAGAACTGCGGCACAAGCCCGTTGACTATGCGGGAGTAAGTGGTTTTGCCACAGCCGCTTGCGCCGCACAATACGATGCATCGGCTTTGATGGACGTCCAATGAGACATCGTGCAAGGCTGTTTCCTGTGCATGCTCATATCTGAACGACACGTGGTCTGTTATGGATTCCCGGTTCCGCACGCTCATCTCAATACCCCAGCCATGTCAAGGATGATCGGCACGCTCACCACAACCATCGCCAGCCAGTCGAGGACCCCCATGCGAATCCGTGTGCGTGAGGTATGCGCTCCCTCACGACCCAACCCCTTGGTCAGGGCCGCCACGGACAGGTCCTGCGCCACGGTCGTGGCATTCATGAGCAGCGGTATGAGGATGTATTCCAGCGACTGCGCCGGATGCCTCAGCAGTCCCCAGCCGCCAGCCGCGATGCCTCGCAAAGCCATCGCGTTGCGGATCTGACGGTAATCCTCGGCGATGGTGGGGAAGAACCTGATCACCACCACACAGGGAATCACCACTGCCTCCGGCGCATGCATGCGCCGCATCGAACAGATGAACTCGCTGGCCGACGTGGTGGTGAACGCGTAGGCGCCTGTGATGAAGCAGGGCAACATCATCGCCAGCCCTACCGCCAGCGCCGAAACCACATGCAGCCACGGCAGTCCGAGCGCGTCCGGGTCAAGCAGGCCCAGCGCCGTGAACGCGGCATAGGTGATGGCGAAATTGAGCGTGGTTTTCCATCGTCCGGCCGCCGCCAGTGGGATGAGGAACAGGACGACCATGACGATCTGCGTGGTCAGCGCCACATGGAAGAACAGCATGAGATTGGCCGCGAGCAGCAGGAACAGCTTTGTACGCGGGTCGAGCGTGGGCCGGACGGCATATGCGAACGCCCCCGTCGCCGGTGTAGCCGACGGACGTGAGGCGTTCACTGAAGAATCATTCAGGTTGGCCCGCATCAGACGATGCCGGCCTTGACGAAATGCTTCTTGAGCATCTTCTGTCCGAACCAGCCGCCGAGGGCCGCGCAGACCAGGATCGCGCCCATCGCGAGGAAGAACGAGCCGGTGTTGATATTGGCGAAGACGCCATCGATGTACGCCGCGTCCTTGCCGCGGGCCTGCAGGCTCGCCACATAGGCGTCCTTCATGAACCACAATGGCAGGATCGGGCCGGTCAGGCCGTAGGAGAAGACCATGTAGCTGACGAGCAGCAACACCTTGCTCTTGTACTTGCCGGCGCGCGCGATAAGGTCGGCGGCCACGGGGAAGACGATGCTGGCGATGAACGAGAGCACGAAGTGGCCGGAGACGAACAGGAACAGGCCGATCACCACGCCCATGACGGTGATGCCGCCGAACTTGCCAAGACGTGCTGCGAGCAGCATGTACACGCAGCCGGAGATCAACGCGGCCACGGCAGGAAGGAAGATCGAGCCGAAGCCGCCCATGGCGATGGTGCTCACCAGCGTGGCGATGCACACCATCACGAAGTACAGCGCCGCGAAGACGCCGATGGTGATGAGGTCGGCGACCTGGAGCTTGCCGGGCTTCCTGGCTTCCGGTGCGGACTGAGACACGGACTGCGCGGGCTGGTTCGGGGTTTCTGCGGGTGTATTCGGTGAGGTCACAATGATTCCGTTTCGTATGAGTTCGCGTGAATGTTCGTATGAATGGATAATGGTCCTCTCGCCAATGTATCGGTGATTCGGGGGAAAGGCAATACCTGTTTTACCAACGGCACTATCCGGCCTGTCGCGCCGGATAGTGCCGTTGTCTCGGCTCAGAACAGAATCGCAGCGTGGAATCTATTATCCTCAGTTCGCCCCAGTTCCAATGTGGCGCCCATCGCCTTGCACGCGGCATCCGCGATGGACAGGCCCAGCCCCACGCCGGGCACGGCGCTGATACGCGAATTGGTGCCGCGATGGAACGGCTGCATCAGGTCGTCCAAGTCCTCCGGCAAGGTCTCGTCGGTGGTGTTCGTCACGGTCAGGGCGACGGATCTTCCGCCGGCCGTCATCCCAGGGGTGGCGTTGTCGTCTGCTGTCTCGGCGCCGCCCGGCACCTTCCCGTTTCCGTCGCTATCCGCGCCATGATCAACATCGATGGCGACCTCGATAGAGCCGTCCTGCACGTTGTGCACCGCGGCGTTGCGGATCAGATTGCCCACTGCAAGCGCCAGCAGCGACGGATTGACGGGCACTGTGACTGGATCGGCGGATTCGTCTGGACGGTCGACCCGTACAGTGAGGCTTTGCGCCCGGATGTCCGCGCCGATATCCTCGAGCGCGGCGCCCACGCAATCGTTCAGATTCGCGACGGTGCCGTCCGCCACGGTGCGGTCTGTCAGGGTGTCGTCCGTTATGGTGCGGTCGCCGATGACGCTGAGGCTGCTGCCACGATTGCCGCCATTACCGGTGCCATCTCCTGTGCCATCGAACGCCCCGCTCTGGATGCGCGACAGCGTCAATAACGCCTGCACCAAGGCCGCGCCGCGCCGGTTCGCGGCGAGCGCACGGCGCACGGACGGCTCCACGTCCTTGGGGAACCGGCCTTGGGCGAGCGGTGCGTCGAGGTTAGTTTCCACGGCGGCGATCGGCGTGCGCAGCTCATGCGAGGCGTTGGACACGAACCGTCGTTCGGCCTCGGAGGATGTCTGCACGCGGTCGAGCATGCCGTTGATCGAATCCACGAGCCGGTCGATGTCGTCATGGCCGGGCTTCACGTCGAGCCGCGCGCTCAGGTCGTCCGGCTGCAGCGCCGCCACCTGACGGTCCACGGCGGTCACGCGCCGGGAGAGCACCGTGCCGATGAACCATGCCGCCCCGACCGCGAGCAGACCGAACAGGGCGAGCATCACGATGGACACCGTACGCATCATGCCGGTCAGGGAGTCGGTGACGGCGTTCGCAGTGCCGATGATCACGCCGTTGCTCCGATCGAGGATGAGCGGCTTGTCCTGGGATGCGCTGGATTCGACGTCGTCCCATTCCTGCGTGTTCGCCGGGGAGTACAGTGTCGCCCCCTCAAGGTTGCCGCGCGTGCCCGAGTAGCAGGCCATGGGGATGTCGCCCGTCGGGGCGGCGTCCGAATACTCCTTGCGCGTGGAGACGGAGACGCTGCCGTCGGAGTTCATGCACAGCGACATCATCTCATTCTGTCTTGCGGCGGTGCGGGTCACGATGATGTTCTGTGCGACGATCAACGCCGTCATCATCGCGATGATCGTCAGCGCGACGGCCAAGGTCACCTTCGCGCGGAACGATGAGGGACGCAGCCGGCGGGCCAGGGCGGCGAGACGGTTGAGCAAGGGACGGAGTCCTTGCATGCGGCCGCCCGCAGGGGAGGTCGGGGAGAGAGTTGTCATGACAGCCGGTATCCTTCCCCTCGCGTGGATTCGATGGCGTCGCGGTCGCCCAGCTTGCGGCGCAGCGAATAGATGGTGGTCTTGATCACGTCCGCCGGTTCGGCGGCGGACGCATCATCCCAGACCGTCTCATACAGTTCCTGCACGCTCACATACCCGCCGTCCGCACGCATCAGTTCGAGCAGTACGCCGTACTCCTTGGGCGTGAGTTTGACAAGCGTGCGGCCATGGTCGCGGAAGACCAGCCGGCGCGTGGTGTCGAGCGTCAGATCCCCATGCGTCAAGACCACGGCCGTGGCGTCGGCCCGGCCGGCGCGACGCTGCAATGCCCGGAGGCGCGCCAGCAGTTCCGGATAGGCGAACGGCTTGGTCAGATAATCGTCCGCACCGAGATCGAGCCCGCTCACCCGGTCGCTCACCTCGGCGGCGGCTGTGAGCATGATCACCGCCACAGGCAGACGGTTCGCGGCGATCGTGGCCATCACCGCGTCGCCCGACAGCACCGGCAGGTCGCGATCCAGCAGCACGATGTCGATGGTTTGCTCGGAGATGGCCTGCAACGCCTCGGTGCCGGTCGTGGCCATGCTCGTCGCATACCCCTCGTATCGCAGCGCGTCATCCAACGCGTCCGCCAGCTCACGGTCGTCCTCGACGATGAGAATCCTCATGATTCCGCCCCTTCCGCATGGTTCCGCTGGTCGGGTCTGGCCGGAACCATGTACGTCAATTATCCATCCGCCGTTACTCATCCATCGTTGCGGCACCACGGTAAGGCGAAGGTAAGGGATTCTCCCACCATCGCGCCACCGGTCCGGAGGTGTCATGGAAGCGACGCCGCGATGATGCCGTATGTCACGAAGGATGCGATATCCGCTACCGGCGTGGAACAGGAAGCGAGGGAGCAGCCGATGAACACGGGAAACAGGTTTGCAGGCAATAACGCGACGGCCGATGAGTCGCTGGCTTTGACAGCCGACCGCTACTGCCGGGACGCCCGGCCTTTCAGAACACTGCTGGCGGCCGTTGCCGTCATGACCTGTCTGATCGGGCTTGCCGCTTGTTCGTCCTCAAGCGCCGGAGACGGTACAACGGATGCTGCGCGGGACTCCGATCCGGCATCAGAGACCGGTCCTCAGGCTCAATCGGGCATGTCGTCGGACGGCATGGATGCCGACCCTGTCGCGAACCTCACCACGGCCGAACTGGAGACGATCGCCAAACGATTCACGGCCTGCCTGGTGGAGAAGGGCTTCGACGCGAAGGTGGTTGAAAGCAGCGCGCTGGCATCCATCGGCTCTTCGGAGCCGGCCCCCAAGACCACCGTAGTGGTGCGACGGCTCGACGCGGACGGCACCCCCATCATCCCCGGGCCCGGCACGCAGATCTCCGGCGACTCCGACCCGCTCTACCCGGACGTGATGTACACCATCGTATCCGCGGAAGAGGGAGCATGGGTGGGGTTCCAGAATTCCAAGGCGCTCTCCGGCTCGATCTACGCGGACAAGCAGGCCGACTATGCCGCCTGTGAACAGACGAACCCGGACTTCGCGCAGCCTAACTATGCGACGACCGTCGGATCATCCGATGGTACGGCGGACTCCGAGGCGCAACAGATCCTGATCGATTTCGCCCGTCAGGCCCGCGCGGACGGATTCGACTGGATGCCCGACCCCGCGCCGGGCGAGGACAAGATCGTGGAGATCCCCTCGGACGTCTCTTATCAGGAGCTGCGGCGCTTCTTCGACACCTATTCGGGCGACAAATGGCCCACCCATGACGGCATTCCATTCGGCGTCGGCTGCACCGGCGAATGCGAGGCCTACAACCGCATCCTTGCCGAACAGCCGTAAGGCGAAGGTAAGGCGATCGCTCACCGACACGCCACCAGTCGGGCTATTGAATGGACAGCGATGACAACGGGCCGGACAACAGCCCGTACACACAACCCGAGAAGGAACCCATTATGCGCACTGCAATCGTTGTGCCGACAAGCCTGAACGACAACTGCAAGAACAATTCATCAGGTGGCCGCCCGACCCAGTCCGCCGGACGTCCAAACGCCCGCGCAATCCGCCGTACGCTGGCCCTGACACTCGCGTCCGGCCTGTGCATGGCCGCGCTCGCCGGTTGCTCCTCGCCGTTCGCCGCGAACGGCGGCGACGATACGGGCGTCACCGGTATCGATACGTCCACGAACGGCGGCGGCAATGCAGCCGATGCCCTTCCCACAGATGCGACCGCCAAGCGGTTCCTCTCCTGTCTCACCGGCAAGGGTTTCGATGCGCAGGCGAGCGCGGCCCCCGGCATACCGGATGCGGAAGGCAAGGCGAAGGCGGCGACCTCCAAGAACATGGTCATGCTGCGCATGATCGACGCAAGCGGGCAGCCGGTCGCGTCCGGTGACGGCGGCACGAGCGTGAGCGCCGGCGCCGACACCCAGTCGTTGTACGCGAACGCCATGCTCACCTCCATCGACTATGGCACCGTATGGGTGGCGTTCAAGGACGCCACGGCGCTCGCCGGCTCGCCCTACGAATCGAAACAGCAGGAATACGCTGATTGCGAGGCGAAGAACCCGGACTTCACACAGCCGGCTCAGGATTTCACCGCAGGCGCGCCCACCTATTCCGAGGAAGAGCGGCAGGCGGCGCTCGACTACGCCAAGAGGGCGCGCGCCAAGGGCTTCGGCTGGGTCGCCGACCCGGCCAGTGACGAGCCGACGACGATCCTTATCCCCAAGACGGTCGGCGAGGAGGAGCTGCGGCGCTTCCTCAAGGAATGCCCCGTCGGCGACGCACGCATCGCCTTCGGCTTCGATGGCACGGCCGAGGAATTCGGCTACGACTACATGAAGGTGCTGGACGAGGCGACGGGTGCGGTCTCGTGACGGCACAGTGTTGCGACGGCACGATTTCGCGACAGCACAGGCTTGTGACAACACAGTGGCGTGGCGGCATGATTTCGATGCGATACGCGTCTCATGTGTGCGAGTCCCATCAAATCCTGTTTGACCCAGATTCCGACGCAATGACAGTGAAGGAGCCATAACCATGACACGGACGGAAGCCAGACGGTTTTCGAGTAGTCGGCGGATAGCCACGGTCGTCATCGCGCTCGTCGCAGTGACCGCACTGGCCGTGACCTGCGCCGTCATGAAGCCATGGACGCTCATCGGCCACATGACGGCGGATAGCCAGCAGACGACGCAATCATCCGCACCACGGAAGGTCGATGTGACCACGCTGCGCGCCCAGCCGGTCACTAAAGGCGTGCTCAACGCCGAAACCCGGCTGGGCGCCACCCTGACATATGACACGGCATCCGACTTCGCCGAGGCGACCGGCGTCATCACCCAGTTGCCTGTGGCCGGCAAGCAAATCGGCACCGGCGAACAGGTGTACGAGATGGACGGCATACCCGTGGTGCTCTTCCACGGCGAGCGCCCGTTCTGGCGCACGCTCGACACTGGCACCACGGACGGGCCGGACGTGGCCCAATTGGAGCAGAACCTCGCCGAACTCGGCTACTTCTGGGGCGCGCCGGACAACCATTTCGACGGATACACCAAGGAGGCGGTCCGCCAATGGCAGCGGTGGTCGCTCGGCCTCGACGGGGACGTCGCCAACGGCGTCTTCCAGCCGTCCAGTGTGGCCGTGGCCCCTGCGGCGCCGATCCGCATCAAGACCGTGGTCGCCAAACTGGGGCAGACCAATGTGAGTCCGGCCAGCTATACGGGCGTCACCCTGCACGCGCAGGCCACGATCACCGCCGGACAGGCCGCCACGTTCAAGGCCGGCGACAAGGCGAAGGTCGTCCTGCCGGACAACACCACCCTCGACACCACGCTCACCGCGGTCGATCAAGGTGGTCAGTCCTCCGGCGCGTCCACCGGACAATCCTCCGGCCAGTCCAATGGCAAGGACGGGCAGGTCACCCAGCCTTCGGTGCGCATCGACTTTCCCGATCAGACACAGGTGGCGGAATTCGGGGCCACGGCCATCCAGATCATCGTGCCGAACGCGGACGCCGCGACCGAGGAGACGCTTATCGTACCGGTCACCGCGCTCATCGCATCCGCCGGCGACCAGTACGCGGTCGAGGTGATCAGGGGGGAGTCGCTCGAACGGGTGCCGGTCGAGATCGGGCTCGTGGCCAATGCGCAGGTGCAGGTCCTCAAGGCCGACGGCCTGAAGGTCGGGGACAGGGTGGTGGTCTCATGATGCAGGGAGGTCTCATGAGGCGCGATGATGCGGCGATGGGTGTGACGTGGGGTGGCCTCGCGGCGTGCGACGATCCTGTGGCGTATGACAATCCTGTGACGCGCGAGGATTCCGCAATGCACGCCGATCCCGATTCCGACCGGGGCGGGGACGCGGGGCATCCGCCGTTGCTGACGTTGCGGCATGTGACCAAGGCGTTCGTCGGCAAGGACGGCTCTCCGTTGGAGATCCTGCACGACACGTCGCTGGCGATCGGCCGCGACGAACGGATCGCCATCGTGGGCCCGTCCGGCTCGGGCAAATCGACGCTGCTGTCACTGCTCGGCACGCTCGACATGCCCACCTCCGGCATGGTCGCCTACGACGGTGCGGACGTGGCCTCCATGGGGGAGCGGCGTCGCAGCGCGTTGCGCGCCGAACGCATCGGCTTCGTGTTCCAGCAGTTCCACCTCATCGCCACCGTCTCCGCGCTGGAGAACGTGATGACCGGCCTGCAGTACACCACGTTGCCGCGCAGGGAGCGGCGCCGTCTGGCCGTCGAAGCGCTGGAGCGCGTGGGACTCGGCGAGCGCATGCATCACAGGCCCTCGCAACTGTCCGGCGGCGAACAGCAGCGCGTGGCCATCGCCCGCGCATTGGCCAAACGTCCGGACATCATCTTCGCCGATGAGCCGACCGGCGCCCTCGACACCGCCACCGGGCACGCGATAGTCGATATGCTGCTCGCCGCCGGTAAAGCAGGGGCAAGCCTGGTGGTCGTCACGCATGATCCGAACGTGGCCGCACGGTTCCCCCGACGCCTGCACATCCAGGACGGCGTGGTCACGGAAACGGTCAAGGAGGCGGTCGCATGAACAAGCCTGCAAACGTTCTCACCAACAATGCTGCAAACGGTTGCACCCAGGAAGGCGCAAACGATTGCAGAAGGACTCCTGCGCGAAGGACGATCGGCACCCGCGTCCTCGACCTGCTGCGCACGGCATGGTTCGGGGCAACCGGGCGCATCTCGCGTACGATACTGGCATCCTTGGGCATCGCACTGGGGGTAGCCGCCTATGTGGCCCTCTCCGGCATCGCCGCCTCCAATCAGGCGGCCCTGCTCGCCCGGCTCGACGCGCTCGGCGCGAACCTGCAGGTCGTCACCCCCGGTCAGGATTCCAGCGGACAGTCCGTGCCACTGCCCGAATACGCGCCCGAAACCATCGCCCGTCAGAGCGCCGTCGAACGGGTTGGCGTGTTCCTCACCGCGCCGGACGGGGCGCGGGTGTTCAAAAACGAGCTCGTTCCCTCCACCAACGGCAACGCGCTAGCCGTCATGGTCATGCGCCCAGACACGCTCGACGCGGTCGGCGTCGGCATCGCCCAAGGCCGAGGCATCGACCGGAACAACGAGCATCTGCCGGTCGCGGTGCTCGGCTCCGAGGCGGCATACCGGCTCGGCATCAACGAGCCGGGCGACCGTGTGCTCGTCGACGACGCCTGGTACGGGGTCATCGGCATCCTCGAGGCCGCGCCGCAGGCTCAGGACATCGACTCGTCGGTCCTCATCGGCGCCGACTACGCGCTCGCGCACTATGCGGACCAAGCCGACGACATCGGCCGAATCAGCCGGATCTACGTGCGCACCCGCCCCGGTAACGCGGAGGCGTTGCGGCGCATGATCGCCCACGCGGCCAACCTCTCCGGCGGCAACGTGTCCGTGACTGCGTCGGCGAACCTGTCCGAGGCGCGCAACACCACCAACGACTCGCTGACCGCGCTCGGCCTCATGATCGGCGTGATCGCTCTGGCGGTGGGAGGTATGAGCATCGCCAACATGATGGTCGTCACCGTGATGGAGCGGCGCGGCGAAATCGGCCTGAGGCGGGCATTGGGAGCCACGCGCGGCGCCATCCGCATGCAATTCGTCACCGAGGCGGCTATGCTCTCCGCCATCGGCGGACTCGCCGGCGTGACAGTCGGCGCCGTCACAGCCGTCGGCGTCGCGACCGGCATCGGCCAGCCTCCCGCACTCGACTGGCATGGCCTTCCGACCGCCTGGGCCGCCGCCGTCATGGTCGGCATCCTCGCCGGCATCTATCCCGCCTCCCGAGCCGCCCGCATGACCCCCACCGAGGCATTGCGCGGGGTTGTCATCTGATGCTGTATTCGTTTGATCTGCTTTGTTCTGGCATGTTATAATTTATTCATGCGTGTCAAGGAATGGGCGGCTCGTGAGGGTTTGAACGAGCAGACGGTGTGGAAGTGGTGTCGTGAGAATCGCATGCCCGTTCCGTTCGAGCGTTCGGGGAGCGTGTGGCTCATCCATGATCCCAAGTATGAGCAGCAGTCCGCTCCCGTCGTGGGGTCGCGTACCGTATGCTATGCGCGTGTCTCCTCCGCCGACCAGAGGACGGACCTGACGCGGCAGGCGGACCGGTTGAAGGCGTTCGCCATCAATATGGGTGTCGAATCCCCGGAGGTGGTTATGGAGACCGGTTCGGGCATGAACGACAGGCGGCGTAAATTGAACCGCATCCTCGCGGACCCCACGGTCGGCACCATCATCGTGGAGCATCGCGACCGTCTGGCCCGCATGAACGCCGGACTCGTCGAAAGCGCGTTGAAGGCGCAGAATCGCCGGCTCATCGTCGTGGACGACACCGAACCGGACGATGATCTCGTCCGGGACATGACCGAAGCGCTCACCTCGTTCTGCGCGCGCCTGTATGGCAGGCGTGCCGCACGGAACAAGGCGGAGGCCGCGTTGAAGGCGGCGCGTGATGCTTGAGGCCGTCAAGGTCGCGTTGGACCCGACACCAGCGCAGGAGCGTCTATTGTTTGCGCATGCGGGGGCGGCCCGGTTCGCGTTCAACGCTGGCTTGGCGCACGTCAAGGCGACGATCGACGCACACGGGAAACCGGAGTGGTCGCTGTACGCGCTGCGACGCTGGTGGAACGCCAACAAGAACACGCTGGCCGTGGACAAGGACGGCGTGCCATGGTGGCCGGAGAACAGCAAGGAGGCGTACAACAGCGGACTGGAATCATTGTCCGACGCGCTCATGAACTGGTCGAAAAGCCGGAAGGGGCGACGCAAAGGCCGTCGTATCGGCTTCCCCAAGTTCAGGGCGAAGGACCGGACGACACCCCGGTTCGCGTACACGACCGGCTCATACGGTCTGATCGACAATGATCCGAACGCGTTGAGACTGCCCCGGATAGGGCGCGTGCACTGCATGGAGAACATCACCGCCCGGGTCGGCGACGCTCGGGTGCTGCGCATGACCATCACCCGGCATGCGGGCCGCTGGCACGCCTCGCTGACCGTGGAACGCGCCGACCCCACACCGACCATCCCACCCAAGGGCGGCATGGTCGGCATCGATCTGGGAGTCAAGACGCTGGCCGTATTGTCGGACGGCACCATGATCGCCAACCCGCACACGCTCAAGACAGGCGAACGCCGGTTGAAACACGCCCAGAAGGCGTTGTCCCGCAAGGTGAAAGGCTCGAACCGCCGCCGCAAGGCACGCGAACGGGTCTCGCGTCTGCACGCCCACGTCGCCAACCAGCGACGCGACCTGCTGGACAAGCTCACCACACGACTCGCCTCCACCTACTCGGACATCTCGATCGAGGACCTGAACGTGAACGGCATGATCAGGAACCATCGGCTCGCCAAATCGATCATGGACGCATCGTTCTTCGAGATACGCCGCCAACTGGAATACAAGACCGCACGAACCGGCGCGCGACTCCATGTGATCGACCGCTGGTATCCGTCAAGCAAGACATGCTCGAACTGCGGGAGAGTGAAAGCCAAGCTCTCCCTCGACGAGCGCGTCTACCATTGCGACGGGTGCGGTCTCATCATCGACCGCGACCTGAACGCCGCGATCAACATCGAGGTCGCCGGGAGTGCCCCGGAGACCCTAAACGCGCGCGGAGCGGGCGTAAGACCCGCCACCCTCCGGGATGGCGGGCAATCCGCAGTGAAACGCGAACCAAGCAGCCGCACACGCGGCGTGAGACTTGGAGCGGACACTCGCAAGAGCGTCCTGCAAGCCAAAACAAACTAGCTTGCAACGGAATGAGTCTCCGGCTCATGTGCTAGCGTCGATACGTTGCGATCAATGGAACGTAAAGGAGACGCATGGGCGACATCAGGCGGGAGATGGAACGTCTGCGGCCGATCTACGAGACCGGCGTGCTCCGACTGCTGCTGCGCCAGCACGCCATGCTGTATGTGGCGCTGCTTCGCGCCGCGTTCGACCCATTGACCGGCGAGCTGCCCCGCGAAACCGTGGAGGAGCGCTTCGCGCAAAGTCTGCAGCTGTTGGAGAAGACCGGCGACTACGTACTGCACGACCAATCCTATGGCGATGCCGCGCACCGCATCCTCACCGACCTCACGCGTGAAGGGGAGGGTGACTACGCGTGGCTCGCCAATTCCCATGATGCGGCTTCCCACCGCTTCCTCTACCGGCTGACGGCCCGCGCCCATCGTGCCATCGAAGCCCTGAGCCGTCTGGAAGACCAATCCAGCGCATTGTCCGGCGCGCAGGCCAACAGCATCATCATGGAGATCGAGCACGCACGCATGCAACTGACCGCCGATCCCGGCGAGCGCGTCAGACTGCTCAACAAGGAGATCAAGGAGCGGCAGCATGAGATCAGACGGATCCAACACGGTCAGCAGCATGCCACGCTGAACCGGTCGCAGGTGGAGGACATCATCGCCGTGATCCATAATACGTTGCGCGGTGTGCCGATAGACCTGCGTGAACTGGTGCTCACCGAACGGGACAACGGCGATGCGCTGCGCCGCCGCATGCAGGCCGGAGCCATGAGCGTGGACGACACGCTGAACCGCTACCATGAGGACTATCGCCGTTCATTCCGCGAATCCGATGCCGGACGCCGGTTCGAGGACGCCTTCCAGGTGATCATCACCGATGAAGGACGCCGGCAGATCGACTCCGCATTGCGCGATATTGCCAAAACCCCGTATCTGGCCGGAGACTCGGCGACGCTGCTCGGGCAGATACGTGACGAGCTCGCCCGCATCTACGTAGGGCTGGAAGCGGTCCGCAACCAGATGCGCGTTTCGGATGAAGCCATCAGCCGTCTCGTACGCCAGCAGACCGACACCCGCTACCGCACGATGATGAACAGGCTCAACCGTCTGTATGTGAGCCTCAATGCCTCGGCGCAAGCCCATATGGGCGATGCCTCGCGACCATATGCCACCGATACGGCAAACGCGCTGTTCGCCCCGCTGCCGATGCGACCGGCACGGTCCATGACCCACACCGCGACGCCAAAGCTGAGCGGGGGACCATCGGCACCCGACACCGACATGGTGAGCCTCAAGGACATGGTCACCAGCGGAGGTCCACGGCTCAGGCACATGATCGACCTTATCCGGCGCAATCCCGTCATCCAGGACGGTCTGGTGGATGTGGCCGCCAGCTTCAACCGGCTTCCGGAACGCGAACGACGCGAAAGCGAGCTCGTCGGATTCCTCGGAGGGCTGCCCTCGGCTGCCAAGGGGAACGTCGATGACGGACCGGCAATGGACGCAACCTGGCATTGCATCGCACTCGACGGCTCGGATAGGGATTGGCACACCATCCCCTTGTGGGCGACTTTGGAGGAACTTGACGCTATTGCGGAGGAGGAGCAGGCATGAACGAACCAGTGGCCAACCCATACGCCTTGTTCGAAGGCGATTGCGGCGACATGTCCGCAGACGCGCGCATGGCGGCCATCGCCCTGAAACGCGAGCGCTATATTTCCGGCCGGCTATATGATCTGGTGGACGACAACCGTGATGCAGTGCTGCGCTCGCTGAACAACGACCTGTTGGATCTGGTCGTCAACGAACGATACCGCATCATGTATGCGACACCTGTCGCCGGAGACGACGTGTCGCTGCGTTCGCTCAAGACGCGCTCCAGTCTGAAACGCGAGGAGGCGGCGCTGCTCGCCTTCCTGCGCATCCGCGTGCTCGAATACGAGAACACCCGGGTGGGCCGTGACGAATGGCTGGTGAGCTTCGAGGAGATGCGCGCGGCGCTCGCCTCCGGAGCAGGCTACCTGGCCGCGCGCAACGACGAGGAGGGCGTGCTCAAACAGATTGGCGCCGTCGTATCCTCAATGATCACCTACGGGTATCTGAATCGTCTGGACGACGAAGCCATGTATGTGATCACACCGCTGGTGCCGGTCGTGCTCGACCGCGAGCTCGCCGACACATGGCTGGATGCCGCCGCCCATGATCTTGAGGGACGAGACGAAGAGCGGGACGCTGCGGACGGCGACCGGCCTGCGTCGGATTCCACGCCATCCGACGATGCTCCTGACGATGGGGAAGCCATGCCCGATGAGTCCCTGTTCGCCGAACCGCTGTTCGGAGCCACGAATAATGCCACGGATGGCTCCGGCGAAGACCATGCCCGCAATAGCGTCGAACAGACGGATGCCGACACCGGCGCATCCACCGACTCGGACAAGCAAGGGGAGTGACGATGCCATCCACTGAACTGCATATGATCGCCGACCGATGGATGATGACCAGCCGTCGACTCGTCAACTGGGGGTCCTACGAGGGATACCACGAATTCCGTCCTTCCACGGATTCCGCACTGCCCGTGACGCTGCTCGCCGGCGCCAGCGAATCCGGCAAATCCACATTGGTCGACGCACAGATATCGCTGCTGTACCCGACCGGAACCCCATTCAACAAGGCCTCGAACTCCGGGCGTTCCGAACGCAGCGATTACACATACCTGCGCGGCATGATCGGCGTGACCAGCACCGCCCACGGCGACGAGCCGGTGTATCTGCGCGGACGCGACTCGGCCACCGGCGCACCTCAGGCCGTCTGGGGCGCGATTGTGGACACGTACCGCAACCAGACCACCGGCCAAGTGCTGTCCTGCGCCAAATTCCTGTATCTGATGCCCGGAGACGGCCGCGGAGACATGCGCCGCCAGTACGCGGTATGGGGCAAACCCATCGATCCTAGGCTGATGGACCAATACCGAGAATCCCCCTTCACCCCCGCGCAATTGCGGGCGGCGTATCCCGAATGCCTGACCTTCCCCAGCGCGGAATCCTTCCACAGCCATATCTGGTCCGTCATGGGGTTGAGCGAGGAGGCCTGCCGCCTGCTGCACAAAATACAGTCCGCAGACGCCCCATCACGTCTGGACGACATCTTCAAACAAGGCGTGCTCGGCGTACCCGAGGCGCTGGACCTGTCACGAGCCACCGTGCACGACTATGAACGCTATGCCACGAACTTCCATGCCATGCAGGAGAAAACCGAACGCGTGGAGGCTCTGCACGGCATCCAGCGCGCGTATGACGATTACGCCAAGGCTCGTGGACGCGTACATATGTTCGACACCATCCGCCCGATAGGCACAGGCGCATCCGCATCGCTGCACGACTGGGCGACAGCACGCATGGGCGCGGAAGTCAGCGCACAGCTGCCCATCGACCGCGCCGAAGCGCAGGCTTACGAGACCGAAGCGCGCAACGCAAAACGGAAAGCGGAAAACCTGCAAAGCCGCATCGACATGATCCGCGGCCAGATGCAAGGCCTGGACGGCGGAACCCTCTCCCGACTCGAAATGGAACTGAACCAGACCCGACGCTCCTGCGAGGACGCCGAATCGAACCACGCCCGAATGGAACAGGTGTTCGAATCCGTCGGCGAACAGCTGCCCTCCACCGAACAGGCATGGAACGAGCGGCGCATTAACGCAGTGAACTTCAAACGGTCCTACGACGAACGCGCCACCCGATGCGAGGAACAGCTCACCGCAGCCATCAACGCCCGCGCGGACGCACGCAACGCGATGGAACGGCTGCAACATGACTACGACCGTCAGAAATCCCGTCGCACCCGCATCACCCAACAGATGGACGACAGCCGCGCCATGCTCGCACGCGCCACCGGTCTGTCGCCGGACGAACTGCCCTATGTGGCCGAACTCATGGATGTCCGGGAGACAGAGGAATCCTGGCGACTCGCGATGAACGTGGCCTATGCGCCCATCGCGCAAACCATCCTTGTGGATAAACGGCACGAACAGGGATTCGCCGCCAAGGTAAGCGCCATCGACCCGCATGCCATGACCCGCAGAACCTGGCAGTTCATCGACACCGAACGCGAATACGCCGACGAAGCCACGCAGACCGAAACAACATCGCGAACATCATCGCAGGAATGGCTCTCCGACAAACTGCGCTATCGCGAGGACTCACCGTTCACCGGATGGCTGCGCTCGCAAACCCGGTCCGAACGTCTCGACGCCCTGTGCGTGGACGCCATCGACGATGCCGATCGCGATACACGTCAGATACAGGAGGACGGCCAGATCAAATCCGGCTCACGCGGGCAGCACGGCGTCAAAGACCGTACGCCGATCATCGGTTTCGTCAACGAGGCGTATCTCGCCGAACTCGAAGTGCAGATCGAGCAGTCCTGTCAAGCCTTCCAACAGGCCAGCCGCCAGTACGACGACGCCAAACGCGAGTCGGAAACGCTGCACCGCAGGCTCGAGCTCGCCAACCAACTTGCGTACACCTCATGGGAGCGCATCGATGCGGCGGGCCAGCGCAAGGCCGTCGCCGATATCGAGGCGTCCATCGCCTCGATCAAGGAAGACCCCAAGCTCGCCGAGCTCGCCCACCGCAAAGACGAACTCACCGAGGAACTCGAAAGTGTGGAACACGAACGCATGAACGCCAGGCAGTTGGCGACCGCATGCGCGCAGGCCGTCGAGGCCGCGCTCATCTGGATGCAGCGTCACACCACCGACACGGATGATGGCGGGAAAGGCGACGCCCTCCCATCGGCGGCCGACCTGCCGGAGACGGCGGCGGCAGCGTTATCCGAAGCATATGAGAACCGGTTCGCCGGCATCGATGACCCCGCCCTTCGCGCACACATGATCATCGGAGCCGGAACGCCGGCGACCGGCGGGAAAGGAACCCAATCGCCTGCACCGTCCTTCGCCGAACGAATCATCGCCGGACTGTCCAACGACATCGGCACACGCATCGAGGCGCTCGAGGCGCAGGCCGACGCCGCCCGCACCACCGTGGAATCCAAGATGAGCAACTACATCGCCATCTGGGCGGCTGGGGACGATGCGCTTACGGCCAGTGTGGATGATTACCGGTACTATATGGATGAGCTCGCCAGCCTCTCCCAGCTGGCGGCGACCACGGCCACCGACGCCGAATACGAGCGGTGCCTCGACCAGCTGCTGATGAGCTTCCTGACCATCAAACGCGCCATCGACACCGATGCCGACGACATCCACGACCAACTGGATCGCATCAACGCCATGCTCAAGGGGCAGCAGTTCGGCCCCAAACACGGCAGCCTGTCCCTCCATGCCGATGTGCGCAGCCCCGAGAGCACGTTCTCCCGAGAGCTGCAACGCATCATCGCCAAGCTCAATGCATGGAAGACCGGCGGCAAGACCGCGGACGACCAGGCGCGGCGAGACGGCGCCCACAACGCCTTCGCCGCATGCGCCTCGATGATCACACTGCTGAAAGAGGAGCTTGCGGACGTCAAGGACGCCAACGGCATCAAGCAATACGGCGCCCACAATCTCGATCCGCGCTGCCGCTCCTCGTTCTACGCCATCGTGCATCATCAGGACGGCATGGACGAACGCATCACCTCCACGGGCGGGCGATCCGGCGGCGCGCTGCAGGAGCTCACGTCATTCGTCTATGGCGCCGCGCTGATCTATCTGCTTGGCGGCGGTATGGAGAACAGGCTCAAACCCTGTTACACCACATTGTTCCTGGATGAAGCCCTGATCAAGGCCGACGGGCGGTATACGCAACGCGCCCTCACCGTGCTGCCGCGCCTCGGATTCCAAGTCATCGTATCCGCGCCGGAAAGCAAGACCGGCGAAATCCTCGAAGTATCCACCAAAGCGTACGTCACCTACAAGGATCCCGACACCGGGCTCACGTGCTTGCGGGAAGCCACCGTGGACGACTACGACGACTCCTTCGCCGAGGAGCAGCCGCGCATCGGGGAGTGACCATCGACACGTTTCGAACGCCTGTTCGAAACGTGTCGTGGAATCGGGTATCCTGAATACGGATCAGACGCACGCGCGCCCACAACGACAAGGGTCGGCACCACGCGTGCGGACACATGGAATACGACGGAAGGCGGGACAGCGGTGGTGGCATCGCAGAATGGGGCACGGCATGCGACCGGGGGAACGACCTCGAAGACGGGCAAGGGGAGGAACGGCGAGGTCATTGTCGAAAAGGTGATGACCAGCGACTCGTTCCTCGCGCGCGAGATCAGGAAAGCCCCTCTCGTCGAACATGACGGCACGCTCGTCGCCGACATCTCGCATATCCCGAACGACCTCAAGATCACCATTCAAGGCGCACGCGAGCACAATCTCAAGAACGTCGACCTCGCGATCCCGCGCAATCGCATGGTCGTGTTCACCGGGTTGTCGGGCTCAGGAAAATCCTCACTCGCGTTCGACACCTTGTTCGCCGAAGGGCAGCGCCGGTACGTGGAATCGCTGTCCGCTTATGCACGTCAGTTCCTGGGGCAGATGGACAAGCCGGACGTCGATTTCATCGAAGGTCTGAGCCCCGCCGTCTCCATCGACCAGAAGACCACGAACCGCAACCCTCGCTCGACGGTCGGCACGATCACCGAGATCTACGATTATCTGCGACTGCTGTTCGCGCGCACAGGCATCCCGCATTGCCCCGAATGCGGCGAACCGGTGGCCTCCCAGACCCCGCAGCAGATCGTGGACACGCTGCTGGGATACCCGGAGCGCACACGTTTCCAAATCCTCGCCCCAGTGGTCAAAGGGCGTAAGGGCGAGTTCGTGGACATGCTCGAGCTGCTGCGCTCCGACGGCTACGCCCGTGCGCTCATCGACGGCGAGGTGAAGCAGCTCTCCGATGACATCAAGCTCGCCAAGCAGAAGAAGCACACCATCGAGGTGGTGGTTGATCGACTGGTCGTCAAAGACGGCATCCGCCAACGGCTGACCGATTCGGTGGAGACCGCGTTGAAGCTCGCCAACGGCAGCATCGTCATCGATTTCGTGGACGAGGAGGAAGGCTCCCCGGCACGCAGGCAGCCCTTCTCCGAGCACCGCAGCTGCCCGAACGGACATACGCTGGAGCTTGACGAAATAGAGCCCCGCACCTTCTCGTTCAATGCGCCATATGGGGCTTGCCCGGCCTGCACAGGCCTCGGTTTCAAGCTGGAGATCGACCCGGAACTCGTGATCTCCGACCCGGACAAGTCGCTGGCGGAAGGCGTCATCGAACCGTGGAGCGGCACGAAGATGACCTCCCAGTATTATGGCCACATCCTCGAAGGACTGGCGCGGGACATGGGCTTCTCGATGAAGACACCGTGGAAGGACCTGCCGGCGGATGTGAAGCATGACATCCTGTACGGCCATGATTTCAAGGTCGACGTCTCCTACCGCAACCGGTGGGGACGTCTGCGCGAGTACTCCACCGGGTTCGAAGGCGTGGTCCGCACGTTGATGCGCCGCCATGACGAGACCGACTCCCAATCCATGCGCGAATACTACGAATCCTACATGCGCGAAGTGCCCTGCCAGGTCTGCCATGGCCGAAGGCTCAAGCCCGAGGTTCTGGCGGTCACTGTGGACGGCAAGTCCATCTTCGATGTCTGCGACATGCCAGTAGTGCACGAACTCGCGTGGGTGAACGGCCTCAAACTCGAAGGTTCGGCGCAGATGATCGCCGGAGAGGTGCTGAAGGAAATCAAGGCGCGACTCGGATTCCTCAATGATGTCGGACTGGACTATCTGACGCTCTCGCGCGCCGCCGCCACACTCTCGGGTGGCGAGGCGCAGCGCATACGTCTGGCCACACAGATCGGATCCGGCCTGGTGGGCGTGATGTACGTGCTCGACGAGCCGTCCATCGGCCTGCATCAGCGGGACAACGAGCGTCTCATCGAGACCCTGCATCATCTTCGCGACCTCGGCAACACGCTCATCGTCGTCGAACACGACGAAGACACCATACGTCAGGCCGATTGGGTGGTGGACATCGGCCCCGGTGCCGGCGAGCACGGCGGCGAAGTCATCTATTCCGGCCCCGCCAAGCATCTCATCGAGGCGAAACGGTCCATCACCGGCGATTACATCGCGCACCGACGTGAGATCGCCGTTCCTGCACATCGCCGTAAAGTCCACAAGACCAGCATGCTCAAGGTGGTTGGCGCGCGGGAGAACAATCTCAAGAACATCAATGTGAGCTTCCCCCTCGGCGTATTCACCGTGGTCACCGGCGTCTCCGGTTCCGGCAAATCCTCACTGGTCAATACGATCCTCTACCCGGTGCTCGCCGACAAGCTCAACGGCGCCCGCATCGTGCCGGGCAAGCATACGCGCGTCGAAGGTGTCGATCAGGTGCGCAAGGTCATCCATGTGGACCAGAACCCCATCGGCCGGACCCCGCGTTCCAACCCCGCCACGTACACCGGCGTGTGGGACAAGATCCGCACGCTGTTCGCCAAGACACCTGAGGCGCAGGTGCGCGGCTACGGACCGGGACGTTTCAGCTTCAACGTCAAAGGCGGACGCTGCGAAGCCTGCCACGGCGACGGCACACTGAAAATAGAGATGAACTTCCTGCCCGATGTCTACGTGGAATGCGAGACCTGCCACGGCAAACGCTACAACCGTGAGACCCTGGAAGTGACATACAACGGCAAGACCGTCTCCGACATCCTCGATATGCCCATCGAGGAGGCCGCCGATTTCTTCAAGGCATACACCGGCATCTCCCGGTATCTGAAGACCCTGGTGGACGTCGGCCTCGGCTACATCCGTCTGGGCCAGCCGGCACCCACACTGTCCGGCGGTGAATCGCAGCGTGTGAAGCTCGCCACCGAATTGCAGCGCAGATCCGACGGCAAGACCGTCTATATCCTCGACGAGCCGACCACCGGACTGCACTTCGAAGACGTCAACAAACTGCTCAAGGTGCTGCAGTCCCTGGTCGATAAAGGCAACACCGTGATCGTCATCGAACACAACCTCGACGTGATCAAGGGAGCCGACTGGCTGATCGATCTCGGCCCGGAAGGCGGTGACGGCGGCGGCACCATCGTCACCGAAGGCACACCCGAGCAGGTCGCCGAATGCGCGGACTCCTGGACCGGCCGCTTCCTCAAGCCGATGCTGGATCAGCGGTGACGTGATTGTGCTGCATGAGCATTCATGTCGAGTTGACCTTGGCCGGTAGCGTCATCTGTTCGTAGGATAGGAGGAGGATTATGACGAACGATATTGAACGGCATAGTCCGGATGAGTGGCGAAAGACCGCTGCAGCATTGCAGTCGCGAAACAATGGCCAATCCTCCACAGATGAAGCTATGGTGAACGCGAACGGGGCTCCTCTGCTGGGGGATTCCCGCGATCTGTTCCGCCCGAAGACCTCGGACATCCCTGCCAAACCGGGCGTATACAAATGGCGTGACGGGGAGGGACGCGTCATCTACGTCGGCAAGGCGAAGAACCTTCGCAACAGGCTCACCAATTATTTCCAGCCGCTGTACCTGCTACATCCACGCACACAGACCATGGTGCTTACGGCACGAAGCCTGGAGTGGACCGTCGTGGCCACCGAACTCGAGTCACTGACGCTCGAATACACGTGGATCAAGGAATTCGACCCGCGATTCAACATCCAGTTCCGCGACGACAAGACCTATCCGTATCTCGCGGTCAGCACGGGGGAGCGAATTCCCCGCGTGTGGGTCACCCGGTCGCGCAAACGGCGGGATACCAGATATTTCGGACCCTATGCCAAGGTGTGGGAATTAAGGCATAGCGTCGACAGGCTGTTGAAGACCTTCCCCGTGCGTACCTGCACCGCCAACGTGTTCCATAAGGCGCAATTGACCGGCCGTCCTTGCTTGTTCGCGTCAATAGGCAAATGTTCTGCGCCATGTGTGCAACGTATCGGCCCCGAGGAGCATCGACGGCTTGTCGAACAGCTGGTGGGCGTGATGACCGGCCGCCTTGGCCGCTCATATATCGCACAGCTCACCCGGGAGATGAAGGAGGCCAGCGCCGAACTGGAATTCGAACAGGCGGCCCGGCTGCGCGACCAGATCCAGATGCTGGAAACCGTAGTGCAGCAGAACGCCGTCGTGTTCGATCAGGATGTGGACGCCGACGTGTTCGGCTTCGCCAGCGACGAACTCGAGGCATCGGTCCATGCCTTCTACGTACGTGCCGGGTCCATCCGCGGAGAACGCAATTGGAGCGTCGAACGTGTGGAGGATATCGCCGATGCGGATCTGATGGCCGACCTCATCGTTCAGGTGTATTCCGACGCCGCCGCCGCTCGCAACGCCACCACTGGCGGCGCAGCCATCTCGGAGCGGCGCGAAGCCATCGGCTCGACACAGACCATCACCGCCACCGACGCCACAGCCCGTGCGCAAGCCACCCGCGAGCGCAACAGTAGGCAGGAGACCACGGGACGCATTGACCTGCTCGCCCCCATAGCTCCCGTACCGCGTGAAATCATCGTGCCCATCGAACCATCGCGTCGCCAGGAGCTTGAAACATGGCTGTCCGGACAACGCGGAGGAGCGGTGACCATCCGCGTCGCCTCGCGCGGCGACAAGAGACAGCTCATGGACCGCGCCAACGAGAACGCCAGCCAGGCGCTGCAGCGTGCCAAGATGAGCCGCATCTCGGATATGGGCGCCCGCACCCAGGCGATGAACGATGTGGCGAAGGCGCTTGGCATGAGCGAAGCTCCCCTGCGCATCGAATGCTACGACATCTCCAACACCGTCGGCGGGGCGTTCCAGGTGGCGTCGATGGTGGTGTTCGAAGACGCCATCGCGAAGAAATCCGAATACCGTCGGTTCGCCATCCGCGGCAAGGACGGCCAGGGCGCGGTCGACGATTTGTCGGCGTTGTACGAAACCCTGACGAGACGATTCCGGCATGGCAATATCGCCGGCGATTCAGGCGAGAGCATCGACGCCGAGCAGCGGGTGGCTCACGAGACGGCGGCGATGGATATGGGCACCGGCGACGCCAAGCGCGACGACGCGGCGGATGTCATCCAGCAGAACACCGACCGACGCCATTTCGCCTACAAGCCCAATCTCGTCGTGGTAGACGGTGGGCATCCGCAGGTCATGGCCGCGGCCAGGGCGCTTGCGGATTGCGGCGTGGATGATGTGGCCGTATGCGGCTTGGCCAAACGCCTTGAAGAGGTGTGGGTTCCGGACGACGATTACCCGATCATCCTCAAACGCCAATCCGAAGGCATGTATCTGTTGCAACGTGTCCGGGATGAATCGCACCGGTTCGCCATCACCTACCACCGCCAGCAGCGCCGCAAGGGCGCTCTGCGCAGCGCGCTCGACGAGATTCCCGGCATCGGAGCCAGCTATCAGAAACGACTGCTCAACCATTTCGGTTCGGTCAAAGCCATGCGCGAAGCCGATATCGAGGATTTCATGCAGGTCAAAGGCATCGGGCAGGCCAAAGCGGAAGCGCTGTACCAGGCTTTGCATGCCGCCCAATAGCATGAACGATCATGTCGGCTGACGGCATCTGCCCATGATGTCGGCTAGCATAGGAACAGTTGAAGAGGAGGGGACATGATCAACCATCGCTGTGCGGTGCTCGGCAAGCCCATCGCGCATTCGCTCTCGCCCGTGCTGCACAATGCGGCATACGCATCACTCGGATTGCATGATTGGGCGTATGGCAGGCATGAGGTGGGCGAGGACGATCTTGACGGATTCCTCAAGAACCTCGACCCCACATGGGCCGGGCTCAGTCTGACCATGCCGCTGAAACGGACCATCCAGCCGTATGGCAGGCCGACGAACCTGTGGGCGCGAGAGTTGAAGGTGGCCAACACCGCCATATTCGACTGGTCGCATCCCGTCGATGACCCGCAGTGGGCGCATGGCAGGCCGGAGATCAGACTGTTCAACACCGATGTCATCGGCATACAATTGGCGTTCGACCATGCCAATCGGGAACTCGGCCTGCATCACCGCCCCGACCGCGCCGGCACGGCATTGATTATCGGCAACGGCAACACCGCCACATCCGCGGTCGCCGCCTGTTGCATGATGCAGGAGATCGGCCACATCACTGTGGCCTCCCGTCACCCCGGGAAGAACGCCGCGCTGCGTCCCTTGGCGAGCAAATATCTCACTGGCCACGCCCCCTATGAGGAAATCGATATGGCGGATGACCGGAGGCTGACGGCCACCGCTCAGGGGGCTACGTACGTGATCAACACCATTCCCGGACATGCAGCTGACGGCATCGCCTCCATGCTCGATGAGACCATGCACGCCGCGTCGGATTCCGGCCTCTTGCTTGACGTGGTATACGATCCCCGACCCACCAGGTTGATGAATGCGTGGCGCGATCATGGCGGTCATGCCATCGGCGGTGAGGAAATGCTGCTGTATCAGGCTCTGATTCAAGTGCTGCTGATGACAGGAATCTGGGACAACGACCCGCCCAGCGACGCCGACAATCGTATTCAAGACACCACCACCGAGGACGATCAACTTGAGATAGCGATGCGCAACGCATTGGAGGAGGCACTGTGATGGATCAGCAGGCTGTACATGACGCCGGACAGGAGTCCGGTACGCCGACCGCTAACCGTCCCACTCCGGCCGACGCGTTCGAGGTACTGCTCATCACAGGCATGTCCGGGGCGGGGCGTTCGCGTGCCGCCGGCACTATGGAGGACATGGGATGGTATGTGGTCGACAACCTGCCGCCCAAGCTGCTCGTGCCACTGGTCGATATGATGACCACCTCCGGGTCCGACAGCGGCATCCACAAACTCGCCGCGGTGATTGACGTCAGGTCCCGCAGCTATTTCGATGATTTGTCCGCCGTGCTCAGCCATTTGGACGACCTCGGCGTGAAGACGCGGATCCTGTTCCTGGATGCCAGTGACGCCGTGCTGATCAAACGATATGAATCCGTGCGCCGTCCGCATCCGCTCCAGCACGGCAATCGGCTGATCGACGGCATCCTCGAAGAACGGCATCTGCTCGCCAATCTGAAGGAGCGCGCGGATTGGGTGATCGATACGAGCGCGTTGAGCATCCATCAGCTGTCCACCAAACTGTATGAGACGATGCTCGGGTCAGGCCCCACCACCGTCGCCGTGCATATCTTCAGTTTCGGGTTCAAATACGGCACACCCATCGACGCCGATTTCGTGGCCGATGTTCGTTTTCTGCCCAATCCTTTCTGGGTGCCCAGCCTGCGTGAACTCACCGGACATGACAAACCGGTCGCCGACTACGTGCTGTCCAGCAAAGGCGCCGTGGAATTCCTTGACGCCTATGAGAAGGCCATCGAGACCGCACTTGAGGGATATGCACGTGAAGACAAGCATTTCGTGACCATCGCCATAGGATGTACCGGCGGACAGCATCGCTCGGTGGCCATGAGCGAGGAGCTCGCACGAAGATTGCGCATGCACGGCCTTGATGTCACCGTCTCCGCAAGAGAACAGCATGATCGCCGCTCATCATGAGTGATCACACTGCGAGAAGACGGTGGCCAAAAACCATATCGAACGGGTTTAAATGTCCACGAGATTAGGTATCACGGTAACCCGATGGTTGTCGACGTGCGATGGCACGATGCAGCAGAAGCATTGAGAAGAACGAGACTGTAGGAGGTTGGATCTTGGCTCTTCTGGACGATGTCAAAAGCGAGTTGGCAGCTTTTGATGGCGATTCGCCAGCCGCAATCAAAGCCCAGGCGGCGGCCATGATTCGATTCGGCGGCGGACTTCACCGCATAAAGAACTCATACATAATCCAATTCGAATGCGCCTCGCTCGCGGCGGCCGAGTGGTTGCGAGACACGTTGAAGAACGTGTTCGGCCACGAGTCTGAAATCAAGCATCTGACCCGTCAGGCGCCGAACGGCCCGATGAAGACCTACGTGGTGTTTGTCACCCGCAACGTAGTCGCCTTGGCGTTGCAGACCGGCCTCGTCGATAGGCGCAAACAGCAGGTTCAGGGGCTTCCCGCCGAAGTGGTCAATGGTTCCATCGCTCAGATCAAGGCCGCCTGGCGTGGCGCGTTCCTGGCCCGAGGCTTCCTTTCCGAACCGGGCAAGGCGAGTTTCCTAGAGATTGCATGCCCGTCCGAAGAGGCGGCCATGGCATTGTGTGGCGTGGCGCGTCGTCTGGGCATTCAGGCCAAGCACCGCACGCTGCGCAGTTCCGAGCGCGTTACGTTGAGGGACCCCGATGCCATCGAGCGCATGCTCAAGCTGATGGGCGCCACCCGCTCGGCGAGGGAATGGACCGGGAAGCGATCCGATGGCGAGGCCAGGGGCAAGGCGAATCGCCTGGCGAATTTCGACGACGCCAATATGCGCCGCAGCGCCAAGGCCGCCGCAGAAGCCAGCATCAAAGTGCAGCACGCGTTCGAAGTACTCGGTGACAACATCCCCGAGAATCTGAGGCAAGCCGGCCAGCTGCGTGTCGACCATGTGGACAAGAGCCTCGAAGAGCTCGGCAAGATCGCCGAGCCTCAGATCACGAAGGACGCCATCGCGGGCCGAATTCGCCGGCTGCTCCAGCTGGCCGAGAAAACCGAGAAAGCGCGTGCGGCGGAAGGAAAATAGCTCTTCCCGCCCACTGTGCCAGTGAATTGACCACACCGCATTCGCCCTGCGAGGCAATGCGGTGTTTTGTTCTCAAAAGCCTGTATTATGCGAATTGGCAAAACTGGCCACTTTGGCGTCGAACGTCAAGGAAAGGATATTCATGAAGACACTCAAGGATCTTGGAGATCTCAAGGGTAAGCGCGTTCTGATGCGTGCTGATTTCAATGTTCCGCTGGACGGCACCACGATCACCGATGATGGTCGTATCAAGGCCGCCCTGCCGACCATCAAGACCTTGCGCGAAGAAGGCGCCAAGGTCATCCTGATGGCCCACCTCGGCCGTCCGAAGGGCAAGGTCGTCCCCGAGCTGAGCCTGGCTCCGGTCGCAGCGCGACTCGGCGAGCTGCTTGGCATCACTGTGCCGCTGGCCAAGGACACCTACGGCGAGGACGCTCAGGCCAAGGTCGCCGCCATGAACGATGGCGACGTCGTGCTGCTCGAGAACGTCCGCTTCAACCCGGAGGAGACCAGCAAGGATCCAGCCGTGCGCGCCCCGTACGCCCAGAAGATCGCCGCACTCGGCGAGGTCTTCGTCTCCGATGGCTTCGGTGTCGTCCACCGCGCCCAGGGCTCCGACTACGACGTGGCCGCCGATTTGCCGGCCGCCGCAGGCCTGCTGGTCGAGAAGGAAGTCAAGGCCCTCTCCAAGGCCACCGAGAACCCGGAGCGTCCGTTCACCGTGGTGCTTGGCGGCTCCAAGGTCTCCGACAAGCTCGGCGTGATCGAGAACCTGCTTGACAAGGCCAACCGCCTGGTCATCGGCGGCGGTATGGTGTTCACCTTCCTCAAGGCCAAGGGCTACGAGGTCGGCACCTCCCTGCTCGAAGAGGATCAGCTCTACAAGGTCAAGGGCTACATCGAAACCGCTGAGAAGAACGGCGTCGAACTGGTCCTTCCGACCGATATCGTCGTGAACCCCGGCTTCCCGGCCGGCGATACCCCGGTCGCCCCGGAGGTTGTCGCCGCTGACGCCATCCCGGCCGACAAGATGGGCCTGGACATCGGCCCGGAGTCCCAGAAGCTCTTCCACGACAAGATCGTCGACTCCAAGACCGTCGTGTGGAACGGCCCGATGGGCGTGTTCGAGATTCCGGAGTTCGCAGCCGGCACCAAGGCTGTGGCCCAGGGTCTGGTCGACGCGACCGCAGCCGGCGCCTTCACCATCGTGGGCGGCGGCGACTCCGCTTCCGCGGTCCGCAACCTCGGCTTCCCGGAGGATGGCTTCTCGCACATCTCCACAGGTGGTGGCGCTTCCCTCGAGTTCCTTGAGGGCAAGGAGCTGCCGGGTCTGAAGGTACTCGAGTAGTCGAGCCGTAAAGCAACCAGCCCGAAGGGCTGATTACAGGCGAAGGGGCGGCGACAGCCGCCTTTTCGCTTCGTGGGTCTCCCTCTGCATGAGGGGCCCACGCTCCACAGCATAAGAAGGGGAATCATGGCGTCCAAGCGCATTCCGTTGGTGGCAGGCAATTGGAAGATGAACTTCAACCATCTGGAAGCCACATATTTCGTGCAGAAACTGGTCTGGCTGCTGCGCGACGCGCATTTCGACTTCAAACGGTGCGAGGTCGCCCTGTTCCCCTCCTTCACCTCATTGCGCAGCGTGCAGGTGCTTGTCGAAGCGGACAAGCTGCGCATCAACTATGGCGCGCAATCCGTATCCGTGACCAATCAGGGTGCGTTCACCGGTGATGTGTCGGCGGATATGCTGGCCAGTCTCGGTTGCACCTACGTCATCGTCGGTCATTCGGAACGGCGCAAATATCATCCTGAGGATGATGCGAACATCGTCGATCAGGTTCGCGCCGTGCTCGCGGCGGGGATGCAGCCGATCCTCTGCGTGGGCGAGAGCTTTGAAGAACGCCGCCAGGGCATCGAGCTCGATTTCGCAGTAGGGCAGGTGCATGATGTCACCCGCGACCTGAACACCGACGAAGCCGCCAAGCTCATCGTCGCCTATGAGCCGGTGTGGGCCATCGGCACGGGAATGGTGGCCACACCGCAGACAGCGCAGGAGGCCGCCAACGCCATTCGCGACGATCTCAGATCCACGTTCGATGGGCATGTCGCCGATACCGTGCGCATCCTCTATGGCGGTTCCGTCACCTCGAAGAACGCCGCAGAGCTTATCTCCCAGCCGGATGTGGACGGATTCCTGATCGGTGGCGCTTCGCTCAACGCCGAGGAATTGACAAAAATCGCACGCCTTACGTTGAAAAGCACAAATTTCCGGTCATGATGCCGCGTTTTTCTTCCATATGCGCTATGCTGTTCTTCAGTTCGTTCAAACCGGAGGTACCTAGTGACCGCTCTTAAGATCACGCTAGAAGTCATTGTCGTCTTGCTCAGCTGCCTGCTGACGCTGCTCATCCTTATGCACAAGGGCAAGGGCGGCGGCCTGTCCGACATGTTCGGCGGTGGTCTGACGCAGAACGCGGGCACGTCCGGTGTCGCTGAAAAGAACCTGAATCGTTGGACCGTTGTCATCGCCCTGATCTGGGTTGCTCTGATTATCGGCCTTGACATGATGACGAAGTTCAACATCGGCTGAACATCGTGTAGACATAATGCGACCCATGATCGAATACGATCATGGGTCGCATTCGTTTTCGATATCTTGAGCCATACGGCACCGCCATTTCATAAGCCACGTTGCATAAACACAAGTACGAACAGGACAAATATGGTTACGATGAACCGCAACAAAGTCGTTATCGTCGGCACCGGTCAAGTGGGATCCACTGCCGCATACGCGATAGTCACGCATGGTCTGTGCAATGAGCTGGTGCTTATCGATCATTTCCCGGCAAAGGCGGTGGCGGAGGCGCATGACCTCGACGACGGCAGCGAGTTCCAGGACCGTCATGTCAAGGTGCATGCCGGAGACTACGGCGATTGCAAGGATGCCGACATAGTCGTGATCACCGTGGGGCGCAAGCCGCCGACCAACTCGAATCGAATGGCGGAACTCGGCTTCACGGTCGGTCTCGTGGGAGACGTGGTCGATCATGTGATGGCGTCCGGGTTCAACGGCGTCATCGTCATGGTCTCCAATCCGGTCGATGTCATGGCATGGTATGCATGGAAACGTTCCGGTTTGCCGCGTTCGCAAGTGATCGGTACCGGCACCGCCCTCGACACATCCCGTCTCAAGACCATCATCGGCGAGGAGACCGGATTGGATCCGCGTAACGTGGGCGGTTTCGTAATGGGCGAGCATGGCGACTCCCAGTTCACCGCATGGTCCACAGTATCCCTCGGCGGCAAGCCATTCGCCCGATTCCTCGCCGACAATCACGATCGATTCTCCTCGGTGTCCACAGCGGAAATCGAACACAAGACCCGAACCCGGGGTGATGAGATCGTCGCGGCAAAGCATGGCACCAATTACGGCATCGCCTCCACGGTATCCGGCATCGTACAGACCATTCTGTGGGATGAACGACGCATCGTGCCTGTATCCACATTGCTGGACGGCGAATACGGTGAACATGACGTGTTTCTCGGCGTGCCCACCGAACTGCGGGCGAATGGCGCCAACGAGATCGTCGAACTCGACCTGACCGGCGAGGAGCATGCCAAGCTCCATCATTCCGCCGAACTGGTACGCGACCACTGCAAAGGACTGCTGTGACTGAACCCCTGACCACCAACCCCAAACTGCTCGTCGCCGATTTGGATGGCACGCTGCTGCATGACGCAGCAGTATTTGAAGACAGGTCCATCACTCAGCGCAGCATCGAAGCCATCAACCGCGCCCATGACGCCGGATACCTGTTCGCCATCGCCACCGCCCGTCCGGTCAGTACAGGGTTGAGGTTTGCGCAGATGCTGCCTGCCGATGCGGTGGTGTATCTGAATGGCGCGCTGATCGATTTCGCACCGGGGCAATCCGATTTCGCATCATTGACCTCACCGGCAGCGGATGACGATCCCGATCTGGTCAAAATCGGCTTCCCGTCCGAACGGGCCTGCGAAGTATGCCGCATGATGCTCGAGCACATGCCTGGATTGCAATGCGGCATCGTGATGAACGATGTGCGATACACCAACTTCGATGTCCGTCAGTACTGGAAAACCCAGGAATTCCGCTATACGAACTTCCAAGTCGAACCGAACGGCAATGTGCCTGCCGGAATAGCCGACAAAATAACCGTGTTCCCGGACAAGAGCCAGTGGGATACACTGCGTACATTGATCCCCGACGATTTCACCGTCTCCATCAGCGAGGGCGTGATGTGGATGCTGATGAACCCTCAAGCCAGCAAGGAGCACGCACTCACCATCCTGTGCGATCGTCTGGGGGTGAAGCCGGAGGACACGGTGGCTTTCGGCGATGACCTTATCGACATCAACATGATGCGCACCGCAGGCAGGGGAGTGGCAGTGGCGAACGCCAATCCCAAGGTGCTGGATATCGCGGACGAGGTCTGCCCGTCGAATAACGACGATGGCGTGGCCCAATGGATTGAGACGCGTCTACAGTAAGAAGCATGGATAACAGTCTGCTGCAGCGCCGCGCCTATGGTGCGCTGGCTGGTCTCGCCATCGGGGATGCAATGGGCATGCCCACGCAAAGCATGTCTCCCGACCGAATCCGCGCCGAGTATGGCGTCAAGGCCATACGTACGTTCGTGGATGCGTCACCGAACCAGCCGATAGCACCGAGCATGCCGGCGGGAAGCATCACCGACGACACAGAACAGGCGTTGCTGTTGGCAAACCAGCTCATCGCCGGACACGGCGAGCTCGACATCCATCGGTATGCGCAGTCCCTGCTCGATTGGGAGTCGGCGATGAGGGCAAAAGGCTCCTTGGACCTGTTGGGACCGTCCACCAAGAACGCATTGGCACTGTTCAAGGCAGGTGTGGATGTTGCGACGACCGGCATCGCGGGGACCACGAATGGCGGCGCCATGCGATCATGCCCTATCGGCATCGCCGATCGTCCAAACCCGCATCTGGCCGAAATCGCACGTCGCTCGTCAGTCGTAACGCATAACACCGAGCAGGGCATCGAATCCACGATGCTCATCGCCGCGACAGTCAGCTATGCGTTGGACGGTGCCGAGGCGCGTGAGGCGATGCTGTTGGCATGCAATTATGTGACTGCTTATCTGGCCATGAACCGCTTCGAGGGAAGGATCATTGGCCATTGGACGCCGAAGGCCTCGGTGATCGCCCGCACCCGCTGGGCCATCAATTGGGCGCAGGAGCATGCCGGAGAACACGCCGGCGACATATATGACCATGACATGTTCGCCGATCAGCTGCGGGCGGTCATCGGCACCAGCGTCGAGGCGAACGAATCCGTACCTGCGGCGTTCGCCATCGCCACACGCTATGCCGAGCGTCCGTTCGATGCCATCTGCGTGGCCGCGAATCTCGGCGGCGACACCGACACCATCGCGGCCATGGTCGGTGCCATGCTGGGCGCCGCACATGGCGTGCAGGCATTCCCCGAATCATTGGTCCATACCGTGCAGGAGGTCAATGGACTTGATCTCGCCGGAACGGCCGACGCCTTGCTGCGTGTGAATGAAAGGCTGCAAGCATGAATTCCGAAGCCAACGGCGAGGCCTTGGGCGCCACCACGACGGGATTGGCCAGTGAAGGTCGGGTCATCAGTCTGGGACAGATGCTGGTCGATTTGACGATGCGCATCGACAAGGTGCCTGAACCGGGTGGTGACGCTTTTGCCGACAAGGCCGTGGCACAGGTGGGGTCAAGCTTCAACATTCTCCATGCCGTACGGCAGATGGGCGTGCGTGCGGCACATGGCGGCATCATCGGTACGGGACCATGGGCCAATCAGATACGCCAGGCATTGTCCAATGACGGCATCGAGCATATCGGTCTGACAGATCACACCCGGGATTCCGGCATCTGCATCGCCATGACCGACGCACGGGCCGAACGCACTTTCGTCACTGTGCGAGGCGCCGAGACACAGGGCGATGTACATTGCTTCGATGGGATTGAACCCGCTGACGACGATATCGTGCATATCAATGGATATACGTTCGCCCACCCTACTTCCCGCGGATTGCTGGCCTTCCTGCAGCGATACTGTGAGCATCGGTTCACCACGGTATTCGATCCATCCTCAGTGGCGGCCGGTTCGGAGGATCGACTCTTGGATGCCATTGTGGCCCATAGACCGATCTGGTCATGCAACTATGAGGAGTCATTGGCATTGGCTCGGCGCATGGGATTGTCCGGCGATGCCCTGCACGAGGCAAAGGATACGTGCGCGGCACTCAGCAAGCGACTCCTGGCCCCGGTGATCCTGCGGTCAGGCGCATCCGGCGCCTGGCTATGCGCCGCACCAGGCGAGCCGGCGGAACTGGTGCCTTCTCATCACGTACATGCCGTCGATACGAATGGCGCCGGCGACTGTCACGTAGGCGTGATGAGCGCTGAACTGATCCGAGGCGCTTCACTCGTGGATGCCGTCCGTGTCGCCAATGTGGCCGCAGCGGTTTCGGTGACACGCCGGGGGCCTGCCACATGCCCGTCACGTGGCGAAATCAGTTCCCTGTTGCCATCGAAGTGAGTAGCAAGACATACCGCGATTCCCGTATGTTCAATGGAACACACTAGGAATTGAACTTATTTTGAACCGGGCGTATGCTTTGAACCGTTGTTCAATATAAATTGAACTCAGGTTTGGAGGCATGATGAGCGTATCGGTGTTTGCAGAGCGTCTTCGCAATGCGATGACCAGTAGGGGATTGAAACAGATCGACCTGGTTCATGCCGCGGAGCGCCAAGCCGTGAAAATGGGCAAAAGCCACATCAGCCAGTATGTGGCGGGAAAGACCATGCCCCGTGAGGACGTACTGGAGTTTCTGGCCAATGAACTGGACGTGGACGTCAACTGGCTGCGCGGCGCATCCAGCACGCCCGACATCGTTGGATCGGCGCAACCGGTGACGGCCGCTTCAGATGCAGACAGCCATAGCGACTCGGCCACGCCCATGCCATCCAATCCTGCAACTCCGTCGGAATCCGAGATTCCGGCCGGCCGTCGACGCACATTCGGCAAATCCCACAAGCTTGACAACGTGCTCTACGATGTGCGCGGACCTGTGGTGGACGAGGCGGCACGCATGGAGGCGGACGGCACCCACATCCTCAAATTGAACATCGGCAACCCCGCGCCGTTCGGCTTCCGCACACCGGACGAGGTCGTCTACGACATGGCGCATCAGCTGACCGACACCGAAGGCTACTCTCCGTCCAAGGGCCTGTTCTCTGCGCGCAAGGCCATCATGCAGTACGCGCAGCTCAAGAACCTGCCGAACGTGACCATCGACGACATCTACACCGGCAACGGCGTCAGCGAGCTCATCAACCTGTGCATGTCCGCGCTGTTGGATGACGGTGACGAGGTGCTCATCCCGAGCCCGGATTATCCGCTGTGGACCGCCTGCGTGAACCTTGCCGGCGGCACCGCCGTGCATTACGTATGCGACGAGCAGTCCGAATGGTATCCGGACATCGACGACATCCGCGTCAAGATCACCGACCGTACGGTTGCCATCGTGCTCATCAATCCGAACAACCCCACCGGCGCACTGTATCCGAAGGAAGTGCTCCAGCAGATCGTGGATATCGCGCGCGAGCATCAGCTGATGATCTTCTCCGATGAGATCTACGACCGCTTGGTCATGGACGGACTGAAGCACATCTCCATCGCCTCGCTTGCGCCGGACCTGTTCTGCGTCACGTTCTCGGGCCTGTCCAAGTCCCATATGATCGCCGGCTACCGCGTCGGATGGATGGTGCTGTCCGGCAACAAGCGCATCGCCAAGGACTATATCGAAGGCCTCAATATGCTGGCCAACATGCGCATCTGCTCCAATGTTCCCGCACAATCCATCGTGCAGACGGCACTTGGCGGACACCAGAGCGTCAATGACTACATCGTGCCCGGGGGACGACTGTATGAGCAACGCGAATTCATCTACAACGCCATTAACGCGATCCCCGGTCTGACCGCCGTCAAACCGAAGGCCGCGTTCTACATCTTCCCGAAGATCGACGTCAAGAAGTTCAATATCCGCGACGACGAACAGTTCGCCCTCGACCTGCTTCACGACGAGCGTATCCTGATCACCCGCGGCGGTGGATTCAACTGGGGCGAACCCGATCATTTCCGCATCGTCTATCTGCCTCGTATCGAGGTGCTCAAGGACGCCACCAACAAGATCGCCGACTTCTTCAGCTACTACTGGCAGGCATGAAACCGTTCATGCGCAACCGGTCAGCGATCCGCCCACACCTCTTCGGCTATGGAACGGGCCAGAGCGATCTTGGCCCACTGCTGGTCTTCGGTCAGATGGTTGCCTTCCTCGGTGGAGGCGAACCCGCACTGCGTGGACAGGCACAGGCGCTCCAGCGGCACATACTGCGCCGCCTCGGCGATGCGGGCCTTGATGGTCTCGGGGTCCTCGAGCTCCGGCTTCTTCGACGTGATGAGGCCAAGCACCACCTGCTTGCCGTCTGAGACCTTGGCAAGGGGTTCGAAGTCACCGGAACGGTCGTCGTCGAACTCCAGATAGTAGGCGGCCACGTTCTCCTCGCCGAACAGCACATCCGCCACTTGGCCGTATCCGCCGGCGGAGAACCACTGCGACTGATAGTTGCCGCGGCAGATATGCGTGGTGACCACCATGTCGTCCGGCACTGCGGCGATCACCGCGTTGTTCACCGCCGCATACTGGCGCTGCACGGTCTTGGCGTCGACGCCGAACACGGTGTCCTTGAAGTCCTCGGACACGAACGCGCCCCATGTGCAGTCATCGAACTGCAGCGTGCGGCAGCCCGCTTCGTACAGGTCATGAGCCACCTGGATGTAGGCGTTGGCAATCGCCTCGGCCAGAGCGTCATTGTCCTTGTACGGGTTGTTCGCGTCCTCGGCGATGCCCTGCTGCAGCACGAACAGCGTCTGCGCGGGGGAGGGGACGGTCTGCTTGGCGCGGGTGTTGTCATCCTCGAGCGCCTTGACGAACCGGTAATGCTCCACGAATGGGTGGTGTTCGCCGCTGATCTCGCCGTCCACTCCGGCCGCCTCGACCACGGCCGTGCCATCGGAGCCCTTGAACTGGATGGGAGCCGTGCCGCGCTTGACACCCTGCAGATTCCACATGAAATCAAGATGCCAATAGGCACGACGGAACTCGCCATCCGTGATCGCATGCAGTCCCGCCGCCTTCTGCTTGGCCACCAGATCCACGATGGCCTTGTCCTCCACGGACTTCAACGCATCGGCGTCGATGCGGCCCGCCTCGAAGTCGGCGCGGGCGGCCTTGAGCTCGGCGGGACGTAGATAGCTGCCCACCACATCCGCACGGAACGGCGCGTTCTTCGCATAGGTCATAGTCGTTCGTCTCCTTTGAACTGTTGGTATGAACCAGACCCATCAGAATCCGGCTCGTTCGTTCCAGTCAGCCGCTCCGACGATCGCCCTCGTGACAGCGTCATATGAAACGGCATATGTGACGTACCTTACCCGAATACTCCGCGGTGTGCCTTCGTTCATCTCACCAACAATCCCGACCATTCCACCAACCTGACTGCCGAACGTTAGGCCCGACCGTGAACCCGTCCGTCGGCGGCACCACGGACGAACGAATCAATCACGCCGATCGCAATACCTAGAGCAGCCGGGACCAGCCAGCCGAGCTGATAGGACTGCAGCGGCAACAGTCCCAATACTGCAGCGAGCCACGGCAGCGAGCCGCCGAACACCTGCACCAACGATTCGATACAGCCCAGTACCGCCACAATGCCGACCAGCAGAACGGTCCAGAAGTACACGCGCGGGAAGCGTTCACCGAACACATGATGGGTCAGGGCCAGTAGCACCAGCACGATGGCCATCGGATACAGGGCGGAGAGCACTGGCACGGACACCTTGATGATCGCGCTCAGTCCGGCGTTCGACACCACGAAGCTGAACACGGTGAACAGCACCTGCCAGGTGCGGTAGCTCACCTTCCGGCCGGCGACGGTGGGGAACTTCGCATGGAAATAGGTGGCGCATGTGCAAATCAGCCCAGTGCACACATTCAGGCATGCGATGACGAACACCAGACCGAGGAACACCGTGCCGCCCGCGCCGAACACCGAGGACGTGAGGTTGGTGAGCACCGTGGCGCCCGTGTCCGTCGCGGGATCGATTGAGGCAATTGCACCGGAGACCACGCCCACATAGGCGAGTGCGCCATAGATCAGCACCAGCAGCACGCCGGTGCCGAGGCCCGCGAACGCCGTCTCGCGTTGCACCTGCACCTCGTCGTCCACCTGCTGCGCGCGGATGTTCGCCGAGATCACGATGCCGAAGTACAGGGCGGCCAGCAGATCCATGGTCTGATAGCCGTCGAGGAAGCCGCGAGCCAGCTGATTGGACGCATAGTCGCCCATCGGCTTGGCCGGTGTGCCGATGCCATGCACCAGGCAGGACACGAACAGGGCGGCGATAAGGACGAGCAGCAGCGGGCCCATGAAACGGCCCAGTACTTTGGAGAGCTTTTCGGGATGCTGGGCGAAGGCGAACGCCAGTGCGAAGAACACGAACGAGTAGATGAGTCGTGCAATCCAAACGGAACCGTTCGGCGTGAACGGGGCGACCATCATCTCGAATGAGGTGGTGGCTGTGCGGGGGATGGCGAAGCACGGGCCGATGGTCAGGATGATGGCGACTCCCAGGAACAGTGCGAACCTGGGGGAGACGCGGATGGCCAGTTTGTCGAAGCCTCCAGCGAACGTCACCGCCATCACGCCAAGAATCGGCAGGCCCACTGCCGAGACTATGAACCCGATGGCCGCGGGCACCGCGGCGGAACCGGCCTGAGCGCCCACGAACGGCGGGAAAATCAGGTTTCCAGCCCCGAAGAACATCGAAAAGAATGTGAAGGTCATCGCCAACCGCTGGCGTACATCCAGACGGCGTGTATTCAACTGGCGTGCGTTCGATTGCATGGCGGACATCCTCTTCTCGCGTGTTTGTGATTCGTGCGCACTCCACCATACGCATTGAGGCTCCCGACCGTGGGTCGGGAGCCTCAATGGTTCAGCTATTCAGCCGATATATGGACACGCGATGCGCAACTGAAGGAATCTCAGGCGTTCACACGGTCGATGCCGGACTGCACGTCGGCGAGCACGGAATCCCAGGACTTGATGAAGGCGGCGACACCGTCGGCCTCCAGCTTGTCGGTGACATCCTTGAGGTTGATGCCCAGCTCAGCCAGCTTGTTGATGATGGCGTGGGACTCCTCGTAGGTGCCCTCGATGGACGGAGCGCCGTTGCCGTGGTCGGCCAGGGCGTTCAGGGTCTTCTCCGGCATGGTGTTGACGATGTGCTTGGCAACCAGCTCGTCCACGTACTTGCAGTCGGAGTAAGCCGGGTTCTTGGTGCCGGTGGAGGCCCACAGCGGACGCTGGACCTTGGCGCCCTTGGCAGCCAGGTCGGCCCAACGCGGATCCTCGGCGAACTTCTTCTCGAACAGCTCGTAGGCCAGACGGGCGTTGGCCACGGCGGCCTTGCCCTCGAGGGCCTTGGCCTCGTCGGAGCCGTTGGCTTCCAGCAGCTTGTCCACGGCGGTGTCCACGCGGGAGACGAAGAAGGAAGCGACGGAGCCGATGTGCTTGAGGTCGTGGCCGTTGGCAGCGGCCTGGGCGATGCCCTCGATGTAGGCGTCGATGACCTGCTCGTAGCGCTCCAGCGAGAAGATCAGGGTGACGTTCACGGAGATGCCCTTGGCCAGGGTGGCGGTGATGGCCGGCAGGCCTTCGAGGGTCGCCGGGATCTTGATCATGGCGTTCGGGCGGTTGACCTTCTCCCAGAGCTCAACAGCCTGCTTCTCGGTGGCTTCGGTCTCGTGGGCCAGACGCGGGTCGACCTCGATGGAGACACGGCCGTCGACGAAGTCGGTGGCCTCGGCGATCTCGCGGAAGATGTCGGTGGCGTTGCGCACATCGGTGGTGGTGAGCTCACGCACGGCGGTCTCGACGTCGACCTTGCCGAGCTCCTTGAGCTGCTCGTCGTACGGGCCGACCTGGCTCAGGGCCTTCTGGAAGATGGACGGGTTAGTGGTCACACCGACAACGTTCTTGTTGGCGATGAGGTCCTGCAGGGAGCCGGACTCGATGCGGGAGCGGGACAGGTCGTCCAGCCAGATGGAAACGCCGTTGTCGGACGTGCGCTGAGTTGCTTCAGTCATATTGTTTTTCTCCTTGTTTGAGGCTTCCCTCGTAACGAGGGAAGCCAACAGTTTGTTGAATTATCTGGTGATGATCAGATGATCACTTGGCGGCGGCGACTTCGGCCAGAGATGCCTCGGCGGCTTCGGCCAGAGATGCCTCGGCGGCTTCGACCACGTGCTCGGCGGTGATGCCGAGGTCGATCATGTTCTGTGCGCCGTTGCCCTGCAGGCCGAACTGCTCGATGGAGACGGGCTTGCCGTAGGAGCCGAGGTACTTGTACCACGGCATCGCAACGCCGGCCTCGACGGAGACACGGGCCTTGACGGCGGCCGGAAGCACGGCCTCCTTGTACTCGGCGTCCTGCTCCTCGAACCATTCCATGGAAGGAACGGAGACCACGCGGGCCTTGATGTTCTTCTCAGCCAGGGTCTTGGCGGCGGAGACGGCCCACTGGACCTCGGAGCCGGAAGCCATGAGGATGACGTCCGGGGTGCCTTCGGTGTCGACGAGCACGTAAGCGCCCTTCTTGACGCCTTCCTTGGCCTTGGCGGCGGTCTCGGCGAGGGTCGGCACACCCTGACGGGTCAGCACCATGGCGCCCGGCAGCGTGTTCTTCTTCTCGAAGAAGTAACGGTAGGCCTCAGCGGTCTCGAAGGCATCGGCAGGACGGATGACCTCGAGCTGCGGGATGGCGCGGAAGGAGGCGAGGTGCTCGACCGGCTGGTGGGTCGGGCCGTCTTCGCCCACGGCCACGGAGTCGTGGGTCCACACGTACAGGTTCGGGATCTCCATGAGTGCGGCCAGACGGACGGCGGAGCGCTCGTAGTCGGAGAACATGAAGAAGGTGCCGCCGAACGGACGGGTGTGGGAGCCCAGCAGGATGCCGTTGGTGATGCAGCCCATGGTGAACTCGCGCACGCCGAAGTGCAGCTGGCGACCGAACTCGTTGCAGTTCGGCCACTGAACGGTGGCGCACTCGGCCGGAGCGAAGGTGGCGGCGCCCTTGAGATCGGTCTTGTTGGAGCCACCGAGGTCGGCGGAGCCGCCCCAGAGCTCAGGCATGACAGCGGCGATGGCGTTGAGCACGGAACCAGAGGCGCCACGGGTGGCGACACCCTTGCCGACCTCGAAGGTGGCCTCGAGATCGTCGATGGCCTTGTCGAAGTCCTCAGGCAGCTTGCCGGCCTTGATGCGGTCGTACAGGGCGGCCTTGTCCGGGTAGGCCTTGCGCCAAGCGTCGAACTTCTCGTCCCATTCCTTGTGGGCCTCGAGGCCGCGCTCGGCGACCTTGCGGGCGTGGGCGAGAGCTTCCTCGTCGACGTGGAAGGATTCCTCCGGGTCGTAGCCGAGGATCTTCTTGAGGCCGGCGACGGCCTCGGCGCCCAGCTTGGAGCCGTGGGAGGACGGATCGTTGGTCTTGCCCGGGGTCGGCCATGCGATCAGGGAGTGGACCTTGATGAGCTTCGGCTGGTCCGGAGCGGCGGCCTCGGCCTTGGCGATCACGTCGGCCAGGCCTTCGATGTCCTCCTTGTAGGAGCCATCGGGCTGGATGAAGCTGAATTCGTCGGTGTACCAGCCATAGGCCTGGAAGCGCTTGAGCACGTCCTCGGCCAGCACCAGGTTGGTGTCGCCTTCGATCTGGATGCGGTTGGCGTCGAAGATCACGGTCAGGTTGCCGAGCTTCTGGTTGGCGGCCAGAGCGGCGGCCTCGCCGGAGATGCCTTCCTCGATGTCACCCTCGCCGCAGATGGCCCAGATCTTGTGGTAGAACGGGGAGTCTTCCTTCGGGGTCTCCGGGTCGAGCAGGCCGCGCTGGAAACGCTCGCCGTAGGCGAAGCCGATGGCGGAGGCGAAGCCCTGGCCCAGCGGGCCGGTGGTCATTTCGATGCCCGGGGTCAGGCCGTACTCAGGGTGGCCCGGGGTGCGGGTGTCGGCGCCGCCGCGGAAGTGCTTGAGGTCGTCCAGGGTCACACCGTAGCCGGAGAAGTACAGCTGGACGTACTGGGTGAGGGAGGCGTGGCCACCGGAAAGAATGAAGCGATCGCGGCCTTCCCAGTTGGGATCGTTGGGATCATGCTTGATGAAGTGCTGGTACAGGGTGTAGGCAACAGGCGCCAGGGAGATGGGGGAACCGGGGTGGCCGGAACCAGCCTTCTCAACCGCGTCAGCCGAAAGGACCTTTGCCATCTTGATGGCACGCTCGTCGAGCTCGGTCTCCTTGAATTCGGTCATGGATTTACTTTCCTTCCAATTGGTCGGGCCGCGTATCCGGCTTGTGCCGGGCGCATGACGCCCTCACATTGCGTTTTCCATGCTAGCGTCGCAAGACGACGTTTGTGGTGCATATTTGGCGTGTTTTGGTAGTTTGTGTGCTGTTAGCGTTCACAATTCACATCGCTTCGCTACCGACGAACGCGTTAGCACTCGAAACTCATGAGTGCTAATACAATAAGTACAGGCACGTTTGCCGTTGCCATTGCGGCGTATAGCTTGCAAGACACGCCGATAGGTGCCGGAGTCCCCCTCCGCGTGTCGTTGCTTTGGTCGATGGACAACGTAGGGACGTACCACTACATGAATAATCGGTGAATTGTCGTATATATAAGGAGGCGCGCATGGCGCAATCTAGACGCATGCTGGTGCTGCGCGCCGTGGTCGAAGATTACATTCGCTCCCAGGAACCGGTGGGGTCCACCTCATTGACCAGGGACCATGATCTCGGCGTCAGCTCCGCCACCATAAGGAACGACATGGCGGCGCTTGAAGATGAGGGGTATCTCATCCAGCCCCATACCTCCGCAGGCCGCGTCCCCACGGAAAAGGGGTACCGGTATTTCGTGGATCGACTGGCCACGGTAGTGCCTCTCAGCGAGGCGCAGCGAAGAGGTATCAACAGTTTCCTCTCCGGCTCCGTCAGCCTGAAGGACGCGCTGCAACGAGCCGCCCGGCTGCTGTCGGAGATCACAGGTCAGGTCGCCGTAGTGGCATCCCCTTCGCTCGCCAAGGCGACGCTTCGGCATGTGGAAATGGTCCCGGTCGCAATGACGACGCTGCTTGCCGTGGTCATTACCGATACGGGTCAGGTAGCGCAGCATGGCCTTGCCGTGTCCGCCATGCCGGCTGTCGACGACATCAATCGGATTTCTTCGACAGTCAACGAGCAATGCAGTGGGCTGTCGCTGTCGTCGGCGGCGGAGAAGGTACGCTCCATAGCTGAGGAAGCCGAATTCTCCACGGTGCACGAAGTGGCGTGCGCACTGGCGGACGCCTTCGCCTCGATGGCATTGGACGAACGCGCGAACGAGCTGTACATGTCCGGCGCATCCCATCTGGCGCATTCGCGTTCACTGTCCGACCTCGCACCGCTATTTGACGCGCTTGAAGAGCAGGTGGTGCTGATGAAGCTGATGAGCAACCTCAGTGAAGAAACCAACGCCACCGGCGTCGGCGTGGCCATCGGCTCCGAAAGCCATACTCCTGGATTGCTGCATGCCTCGGTGGTCAGCAGCGGATACGGCCACAGCAACGCTGTGGCCGACCACGCACAGGATGGGGAATCATCGTCCAGTTCCACGGACGCCGGTGAGCCAGTGGCCTTCGTCGGATCGATCGGCCCGACGCACATGGATTATCTGGCCACCATGTCGGCCGTCAAGGCAGTCGCCCGATACCTCACGGCGTTCATTTCCGAGAACGGCATACAAGACCGGCCTGCAGCCGATCAGCACCATTCGCACTGACCGAGGGCTGTGGCACAATAACCCGCAGATCATTCGAACACAAAAGGAACATATCAGTGGCAGATTATTACGAAACCCTAGGCGTCGACCGCAATGCCAGCGATGCTGATATCAAGAAGGCCTACCGCAAGCTAAGCCGCAAATACCATCCGGATATCGCGGGGCCCGAGTTCGAGGACAAGTTCAAAGAAGTGAACAACGCCTATGAGGTGTTGTCGAATCCCGATAAGCGACGAATGTATGATTCCGGCGTGGACCCCAACGACCCCAACGCCGGCGCAGGCGGATTCTCCGGCGGATTCGGCGACATGAACGACGTGTTCTCCACGTTCTTCGGTTCGGCGTTCGGCGGGGGAGCGCAGGGACCGGTGCCACGCACCCAGCCGGGGCGGGATGCGCTGGCATCCGCCTCCATCGATTTGAGGACCGCAGTGTTCGGCGGCACCGCCCATGTGAAGATCAATACGTTCTCCCTCTGCCAGGATTGCGGCGGCTCAGGAGCCCAGGGAGGCGCCCAGCCGGTCACATGCCCGGACTGCCACGGTCGAGGATTCATGCAGAAGGTCGTTCGCACCATGCTCGGTCAGATGATGACATCCGCGCCGTGCGAACGTTGCGAGGGACATGGCACCATCATCAAGAATCCATGCCCGAGCTGCATGGGTCATGGACGCGTGCGTTCCACGCGCAATGTCGGCGTTACCGTCCCCGCCGGCATCAGCGACAACGCCCGTCTGCGTCTCGCCAATCAAGGCGAGGTCGGAGAAGGCGGCGGCGCAGCAGGCGACTTGTACATCGATATCCGAATCCGAGCGGACAAACAATTCACGCGCGACGGCGACGACCTCCATTGCTGGATTCAGGTTCCTATGAGTTGGGCGATTCTCGGCCACGACCTCGATATCGATACGTTCGACGGCAAACAGACCGTGAGCATCCCCGCCGGATGCCAGCCGGAGGACACCGTGACGCTCAAGGGATTGGGCGTCACGAATATCCGCAACAACGAAGAGCGCGGCGATCTCATCGCACATGTGAACGTCATGGTTCCGACCAAACTCAGCGACGACGAGCGCAGTCTCATCGAACAGTTCGCAGCATCCCATGATGCTGGCGCCTCACATGTATCCCAGGCATCACGCCCGCAGAACAGCACCCAGAAGAAAGGCTTCTTCTCCAAGCTGAAGGACGCACTCAGCTGAGCAAGCGTTGGAATAAGCCGCTTTCCCTTACGGCAGTAGGGGAGAGCGGCTTTTCCGTTTTCAGGTCTGTACGATCAGCCCAGCAGCGAACGGCACATGGAACGGTATTCGCTCACATAGCCGCCACCGAAGAAAACACAATGACCGGCGATGGGGTAGAGCTGCCACAGCGTCAGACGTTCCTGCCAGCCGGCCTTCAGCGGATGGGCGGTCTGATACCCTTCCATGATCTGCGTAAGGTAACTCATGCCGAACAGGTGGAGCATGGCGAGGTCCTCCTCACGATGGCCGCCATGTGCTGCAGGGTCGATGAGCACGGCCTCGCTATGGCCGGAATCGGCCGTCCACATCACGTTGCCGCTCCACAGGTCACCGTGAACACGCGCCGGCTTGTCGTCAGCGGCACGGCCCATGAGATCCGGCAAGGCCTCAATGACTTTCTCCGTCAATTCCACATCGCGATGGTCAAGCTCACCGCGCTTGACGCCCAGCTCCACCATCGGGCGAAGACGACCGTCGGCGAAATAGCTGATCGGATCACCCCACGTGCCAGTATCCATTTTCACCGGATCCTGCAGCGGCCCGAAATAGCAGGTGCCTTCGTAACCATCAGGGGCGGAACCGAAATACCGAGCTCCGGCATCATGCATATGAGCCAAAGCCACACCGAAATCATAGGCGGCCTTCGCCGTGGGGGAGGAGCTACTCACCCGCTCGATGTCGAGGTAGTCCTTGCCCCAACCATATACCTGAACCACACGGGGGCCTCCCTGCGGACGGGCGGCGCCCAGCCATTCAAGGCCTCGCCCTTCGCACTCGAAGAATCCTTGCGGGGCGAAAAGCCTGCTTTTACGATACGTTGCCATCGCGGTTCCCTTCCTCATGCTGTGTCGAGTCCCATTGTAGAAGCCATGTATGTCAACATTTCTTATTCTTAGCGGTGTTCTACACCCCATTAGGTAGTGTGTTCAACGTCATAACTAGATAAGGAAACAAGAGGGGTTATGAATTTCTTCCAAGCCATAGTTCTTGGCATCATTCAGGCGCTGACCGAATATCTCCCGGTCTCCTCCAGCGCTCATATCCGCATCTTCGGTGACCTGATGCTTGGCTCCGACCCCGGTGCCGCGTTCACCGCAATCATCCAGATCGGCACCGAGCTTGCCGTCATCCTGTATTTCCGCCATGACATCATCAATATCCTGACCCATTGGTTCGCCTGCCTGTTCGGGCGAAACGGCAAAGATTTCAAATCCCGCATGGGCAAGGGCGACTACTACGCCACCATGGGCTGGAATGTGATTGTCGGCTCCATCCCGATCGTCATCCTCGGTTTCACACTGCAGAACATCATCGAGACCACGCTGCGCAACCTGTGGATCACGGTCACCGTGCTGTTCCTCTTCGGCATCCTGCTGTGGATTGTGGATGCGCGCGCACGCCAGTCCAAGACGATGGCCGATATGACCTACCGGGACGCGTTCCTGTTCGGTCTCGGCCAGTCTTTGGCGCTGATTCCCGGCGTCTCCCGTTCCGGCGGTACCATCACCGTCGGTCGTGCACTCGGCTATGAGCGTGAGGCCGCGGTGCGCCTGAGCTTCCTTATGGCCATCCCCGCGGTATTCGGCTCCGGTCTGCTTGAGGCGGTGAAGGCGTTCAAGAACTACAAGTCCGATGCATTGTTCCCCGGCTGGGGGCCGACCATCGTAGCGGCCATCGTCTGCTTTGTCCTTGGATACATCGTCATCATCGGCTTCCTGAAGTTCGTATCGACCTTCTCATACAAGGCATTTGCGATCTACCGCATCGGCCTTGCCGTCGTGGTGGCGATTCTGCTGCTGCTCGGCGTATTGCCCGCCATCGACCCCTCGGTCGCGGCTGCGGCGTAACCGGTGCCGTTCCGCTGTGTCCCGTGAGGAATGCCGGGTAACACATCAGAACAGTCCTGAACACAGGGTGTTGCAACTGTCCATACAGATGCAACACCTTTGTTTTTTACAGAAAAAACAACTGTATGCACGACGCAACGCGCCTCAGGCTGGGGGTACCGCTCAGGCTACGGGTACCGCCTTGATACCGCCGACAGCCTCACAGCCCTTTATGATTGTCCGACGCCTCGAATGTCCGAGCCCTCACAGGCCTTCACCGTCCGGCTAATCGCCGATGTGCCTGAGGAAGTCCTCGGCTTCCTTGACCAATTGTTCTGCCTGAGGCGCTCCCGGCGAGGCCTCATCGTCGGCCTTGCATTTGAGATCGTATTCACGTTCCAAATGACTGACATAGTCACCCAGCTGATCGTTGCACCTGACCAGCACCGACGCCTGGGCCTTCCAATGATCTGCTTTGGCCTGCAAATCACCGGTATCGAACGAGAAACCGATACGCTCGCCCAATGCTCGCAGCAGACGCATGGTCCCTGCGGCGCATTCGTCACTGCCCAGATATTGGGGGATTGAGACCCACATCGAAGCATGCGCAAATCCCTGATCGGCAGCAGACGCATCCAGTACGGTGGGGATGCCCACCGGACCGTTGTATTCGCGATCACCCTCGCATTGGCAAGCCCCATCACTGACCGAGAGCGGCAATGGCCTGGTATGCGGACAATCGGAAAACATCGACCCCAACGTGATGATCTGATTGACATCGAGCTCCTCGGCAATGGCAAGACTCTCACTGCAATACTGCCGCCACCGGTAGTTAGGCTCCGGCGCGATCTGCGCATAGATATGACGGACGTCATCCAGAGCGATGTCATAGAACGTGGTCTGGGGCCATATGAGATTCGCATAACCCGCAGCGTGGCACATCATCGGACGCGACACCTGATAGTCGTAATAGCCATCGCAGTTGATATGGCGGACTTCGCGTGATTCGTATCGGCCGACAAGATGCCGAATGACATTCGTGGCAGCCTGGCACGCGTCATTCCATCCTTCGAACGCCGCGATCAGCACAGGCCCCGTCATATGCGCTTCTTCACTCATACCTTCAGGGTAACGTGTACAAGCCTGACAACATGTGCGCTTCAGCCATAAGCGAGCGTACCGCGAAAGAGACGACACGCCGTGGCTGGACGAATGCGATGCATGTGGGTATAGTAATCACTCGTGCTTCGGCAGGGGAAACCACTGCGGAGAGCATCGCGGACATAGCTTAGTTGGTAAAGCGCAACCTTGCCAAGGTTGAGACCGCGGGTTCGAGTCCCGTTGTCCGCTCTAGGTCCGATGAGTTGACAGACCTTACGGTGGGTTAGCCAAGCGGTTAGGCAGCGGCCTGCAAAGCCGTATAGACGAGTTCGACTCTCGTACCCACCTCTCAGGCATTGGATTATTCCAATGTGTTGACCAAAGACCCGGGCGGTTGGCGCAGAGGTAGCGCACTTCCCTGACACGGAAGGGGTCACAAGTTCGAATCTTGTATCGCCCACTCAAGGCGAAGTGATTCGTCATATATAACTGAATACCGAATTGTTCGGGCGATTGGCGCAGCGGCTAGCGCACTTCGTTCACACCGAAGGGGTCGTAGGTTCGATTCCTACATCGCCCACTGGAAACCGCTTCTCACGGCGGATTCCTCTGCGGACATAGCTTAGTTGGTAAAGCGCAACCTTGCCAAGGTTGAGACCGCGGGTTCGAGTCCCGTTGTCCGCTCCATTGCATAAGGCCTCGATATTACATCGAGGCCTTTTTCATTCCATCACCCCATCACCGGATGCATCTCGCAGACGCCGAAACCGTCGCGGCGTCATTGTCGTACGCCCAACCTATCGTGTCCACTGTTGATTAACCAGTCCAGGCCTGCACATTAGTACCGCGGACCCCGATAGTAAAGGACAAATCATGGCGCAAGCTACCATCTCCATAACAGTCAACGGCGAAGCAAAGGAGGTGGAAGCAACCGCAACCGGTGTCGAGCTGTTCTCTGATGACAAGAACATCATCGCAGTGCGCCTCAATGGTGAACTGCGTGACCTGTACACGCCGCTGTCCGACGGCGACAAGGTCGAATCCGTCGCACTCGACAGCGAGGACGGTCTGGGCATCATGCGCCATTCCGCCACGCACGTCATGGCCCAGGCTGTTCAGGAGCTGTTCCCGAACGCGAAGCTCGGCGTAGGCCCGATCATCAAGGACGGCTTCTACTACGACTTCCAAGTCGACCAGCCATTCACCCCCGATGACCTCAAGAACATCGAGAAGCACATGCAGCGGATCATCAAGTCCGCGCAGTCCTTCCGCCGTCGCACGGTCACCGAGGAGGAGGCGCTGGCCGAGGAGGCCGACCAGCCGTTCAAGATCGAGCTGATTCAGGATAAGGAAGCACACCTCGACCCGTCCACCGCCACTGAGATCTCCGACAAGGAGCTCAGTTTCTACGACAACATCGACCGAGACGGCAACGTGGTGTGGAAGGACCTGTGCCGCGGACCGCACCTGCCGAACACGCACTTCATCAAGGCCTTCAAGATCGAGCGCTCCGCCGCCGCCTACTGGCGCGGCAGCGAGAAGAACCCCACCATGCAGCGTATCTACGGCACCGCATGGGCCACCAAGGAGGACCTCAAGGCCTATCAGACACGTCTTGAGGAGGCTGCCAAGCGCGACCACCGCAAGCTCGGCGCCGAAATGGACCTGTTCTCATTCCCGGAGGAGATAGGCCCGGGTCTGGCCGTCTTCCACCCGAAGGGCGCCGCAGTGATCAACGCGATGGAGGACTACTCCCGCGAGATGCACCGCAAGTATCACTACAGCTTCGTACAGACCCCGCACATCACCAAGGGCGGCCTGTACGAGACTTCCGGCCACCTGCACTGGTACAAGGACGGCATGTATCCGCCCATGCATCTCGATGAGGAATACGACGACGAAGGCAACGTGACCAAGCCCGGCTTCGACTATTACCTCAAGCCGATGAACTGCCCGATGCACAACCTTATTTTCAAGTCCCGCCAGCGCTCCTACCGCGAGCTGCCGCTGCGTCTCTTCGAGTTCGGCACCGTGTACCGCTACGAGAAGTCCGGCGAGGTCCACGGCCTGACCCGCGTGCGAGGCCTTACGCAGGATGATTCCCACATCTACTGCACCCGCGAGCAGATGAAGGGCGAGCTGACCAACCTGCTCACCTTCGTGCTGAAGGTGCTCAAGGACTTCGGCCTGAGTGACTTCTACCTCGAGCTGTCCACCAAGGACCCGAACAAGTACGTGGGCTCCGATGAGATCTGGGAGGAGGCGACCAACACGCTTGCCGAGGTCGCCAAGGAGTCCGGTCTGCATCTCGTGGCCGATCCGGGCGGCGCCGCCTTCTACGGCCCGAAGATCTCCGTGCAGGCCCGCGACGCCATCGGCCGTACCTGGCAGGTCTCGACCATCCAGCTCGACTTCAACCTGCCCGAGCGCTTCCAGCTCGAGTACATCGCGAAGGATGGCACCCACCAGCGCCCGGTGATGATTCACCGTGCCCTGTTCGGCTCCATCGAGCGCTTCTTCGCCGTGCTGCTCGAGCACTACGCCGGTGCGTTCCCTGCATGGCTTGCTCCGGTCCAGGTGCTCGGCGTGCCGGTGGCCGATGAGTTCGCCCCGCACCTCGAGGAGTTCATCAAGTCCCTCGAGGACGAGATGGTCCGCTGCGAGATCGATTCCTCCGACGACCGCTTCGGCAAGAAGATTCGCAACGCCTCCAAGTCCAAGGTGCCGTTCATCCTCATCGTCGGCGAGGAGGACATGAACAACAACGCCGTGAGCTTCCGCTTCCGTGACGGTAGCCAACTCAATGGTGTGCCGGTGGACGAGGCCCGCACGAAGATCCTCACCGTGATCAAGAAGCGCGTCCAGGTCAACTCCGCAGACGACTTCAAGGCCGCCACCGAGGACTGATCGTCAGCATCCTCCAACCCTGTACAGGTAGGCCGGCAATCGGCGATGTCTGATTACCGGCCTACAATCATTTCGTTTGACATCATTCGATTAATCGCTAGGAGCATTAATGTCAGGTCATTCCAAGTGGGCGACCACCAAGCACAAGAAGGCCGCCATCGACGCCAAGCGCGGCAAGCTCTTCGCCAAGCTCATCAAGAACATCGAAATCGCCGCCCGTCTGGGCGGTGGCGACCCGGATGGCAACCCGTCTCTGTATGACGCCATTTACAAGGCCAAGAAGGCTTCCATGCCGGCCGACAACATCGCTCGCGCCGTCAAGCGTGGCGCTGGTGACGAAGACGGTGCCGCCAACTACGAGGACATCGTGTACGAGGGCTATGCTCCTGCCGGCGTCGGCCTCATCATCGAGTGCCTTACCGATAACCGCAACCGTGCCGCGGCCGAAGTGCGATCCACCCTGACCAAGGGCAATGGCTCCTTGGCCACCTCCGGCTCTGTCTCCTTCAACTTCGAGCGCAAGGGCCAGATCGTGGTTCCGTCCGAGGGCGTGGATTACGACAAGCTGTTCGAGACCGCTGCCGAGGCAGGTGCCGAGGATGTGGCCGACGACGGTGAGGTCTACACCGTGATCACCGGCCCGTCCGACCTGTTCGTGGTGCGCAAGGCGCTTCAGGATGCTGGTTTTGATTACGATTCCGCCGATCAGGTCATGCAGCCGAAGAACGAGGTCGAGCTGGGCCTTGAGGATGCCCGCAAGGTGTCCAAGCTCATCGACAACCTTGACGATCTTGATGATGTGCAGAACATCTACTCCAACTGGACCGCTTCCGATGAGGTCATGGCTCAGCTGGATGAGGAGTAATCCGCAGTGATCATCCTTGGCGTCGATCCCGGGCTTACACGTTGCGGGGTCGGCGTGATCGAAGCCGGCGAACATCGCCGGCTTTCTTTTATTCACGTCGACGTCGTACGTTCCTCTCCTGACATTTCCCAAGACCTGCGCCTGCTCGCCATCTACAACGGACTGTCCGAGAAAATGGATCGTTTCGCCCCGGATAGCGTCTCCATCGAACGAGTGTTCGCACAATCCAACCGCAACACGGTGCTTGGCACCGCCCAGGCAGCAGGTCTCGCCATGCTTGCCGCAGCACAGCGTAACATTCCGGTGGCTTTGCACACCCCCACCGAGGCGAAATTGGCCATTACCGGCAATGGCCAGGCACAGAAAGTCCAAGTCGAGCGCATGGTGACGCGCATTCTGAACCTCACCAAGATGCCTACTCCGGCCGATGCGGCCGATGCGCTTGCCTTGGCCATATGCCATGCCCTGCGACCTGCGGGCGCGCTGCAAGGCGGGGAACGTGAGCAGCATCTGACCGCTGCACAGCGTCAATGGGCCGAAGCCGCTCAGCATACGACACGTCGCCGTATTAATCATGATCGCGGCATGTAGTGGAGGGCATATAGTATACTTCGAACAGTTGTTCGAGCGTTTGATCCGAATGCTGAACAGCAGCATTCAGCCGAGCGAAAGGAGATGCGGATGATCGGGATGCTGACCGGACGAGTCGAGTCAGTGGAATCCGATATCGCACTGATCGACGTCTCCGGCGTGGGGTATGAGGTGCGCATGTCGTCAACAGACCTCGGCAGACTTCATGCCGGGCAGGAAACGCGCGTCTACACGTATATGAATATCTCGCAGGACGCTGTATCTCTGCATGGTTTTCTCGACCGCGACGCCAAAATGACATTCCTGCAACTGATCAAGGTCTCCGGCATCGGCCCAAAGGTGGCACAGTCGTTGCTTTCCACACTCACGCCGATTCAGCTGGTGAAAGCCATAGCCGATAATGATGCGACCGCACTCGCCAAAGCACCGGGACTGGGCAAAAAAGGCGCGCAGAAAATCATCCTGGAGCTCAAAGGTTCGATTGACCTGAACACGATTGAAGACGAAAGCGTCCCAACCGCATCGTCGAGCCGCGCAACAGTGGACAACGGTTCCGAACAGGTGGTGGAGGGACTCATGTCGCTGGGATGGCGTCAACAGGACGCCCAACAGGCCGTCGCCGAAGCCATCGCGGACAACGACATAGCGACGCCGCTGTCCGATGACGATGTGCCACGGGTCCTGCGATTCGCTCTCACCTTGATGGATAGGGGACGCTCATGAACGAATCCGTTGATTTCGGCACGTCGAATACTGGGGCCAACGAGGAATCGTTGCGCATGGTGTCATCGCAGCCCATCGGCAATGAGCCGGTCAGCGACGAGGAACTGCGGCCACATGTGCTGGATGGGTTCATCGGGCAGCCACGGCTCAAAGCCCAGCTCCAGCTGTTTCTGGATGCCGCGCGCAAGCGGGATGTGCCGCCTGACCATATTCTGCTGGCCGGTCCTCCGGGCTTGGGCAAGACCACGCTGGCCATGATCGTCGCCAATGAACTGGAAGTGCCGATTCGTGTCACTTCCGGACCTGCGGTGCAGCATGCGGGCGATCTGGCATCCATTCTCAGTTCGCTCGATACCGGCGAGGTGCTGTTCATCGACGAGATCCATCGTCTGCCGCGTGCGGCGGAGGAGCTGCTCTATATCGCGATGGAGGATTTCCGTGTAGACGTCATGGTGGGCAAAGGTCCGGGTGCAAGTTCAATTCCGCTGACCCTGCCGCGATTCACCGTGATCGGAGCAACAACACGCGAAGGCATGCTGCCGAGTCCGTTGCGCGCGCGTTTCGGGTTCACGGCGCATCTGGATTTCTATCCTCATGAGGAACTCGAGAAGCTCATCGAACGATCCGCGAATGTGCTGGGCGTGAATCTGGATGAAGGATCGGCCCATGAACTCGCCCTGCGGTCCAGAGGCACGCCGCGAATCGCCAATCGTCTGCTGCGACGAGTCCGAGACTGGGCCATAGTCCATGATCTGGTCATGGTGCGCCCCTCGGATGTCAAAGAGGCTCTGGCGCTCTACCAGATCGATTCCGAAGGATTGGACCGGCTGGATATTGCGGTGCTGAACGCCATAGTCCGCAATTTCAACGGTGGACCGGTAGGCTTGAACAACCTCGCCGCCATGGTGGGGGAGGAGTCCGAAACCGTGGAGACCGTCTGCGAGCCGTACCTGGTGCGTGAAGGCTTCCTGATGCGCACCCCCAAGGGGCGCGTCGCCACCGAGAAAGCATGGGCGCATCTGGGCATTACGCCCAAGGATGATGTCAGCAAGCTCTTCTAGACTTTAGCCTGTTTGCATAACGTGGTCGGATGTCAACATGGCGGCAGTCAGACGCCTGATGTTTGGATCGCGATGGTTTATTAAAGGAGTGTTCCGTGGATCCTTCATACGCAATGCTTATCGTCATGGTCGTGGTCATCGGCGGCATGATGTGGTGGCAGTCCAAGAAAGCCAAGCAGCAGCAGGCCGAAAAACAGGACTTTCGCCGCAATCTCAAGCCTGGTACTGAGATCATCACCATCGGTCAGGTGATCGGTAAGGTCGTCGAGGTCGATGAGCAGTACGAGGAAATCGTCATTGACTCCGAAGGCTCCAAGATGCGTTTCTCCTTCAACGCCATCGCCCGTGAATACACTCGTCCGGCTTATGTATCCGACGACGAAGTAGACGAAAACGGCAACCCCCTGCCGGACAACGCCAATGAGACCCCGACGGACGACGCCGAGGCGCAGAAGCCGATTGAAGGCGTCACTGCCGAGGTCGAGACCAAGTCCGGCGATAACGGCGAGGCCAAGTAACACATCGAATCCGCAAGGCAACAGTCCGTGCGGTAACGTACGGCGAAGAACCCGGTCAGGACCAAAGAGGCAAAGCAACATGGCACAGTCGGACATCACTATCGAGGCATTGAACACCGTAGGCAAGGAGGATGCCGAATATCTGGTATCACTGGTTCGTTCCGTACCAGGTTTTCCCAAGGAAGGCATCATCTTCCGTGATTTCATGCCGGTTATCGCAGATCCGCGGGGCTTGCAGATCCTGATTGCCGCGATCGCCGAAACGCTTCCGGTCGCCCCCGAACAGTTTGATGCGGTAGCAGGTCTTGAGTCCCGTGGTTTCCTGTTCGGGCCGATTCTCGCCGCGCAGCTCGGCAAGGGATTCATCGCAGTGCGTAAAGCCGGCAAGCTGCCGCCCGAGACCATCGGGGAATCCTATGACCTCGAATACGGCACAGCCAGTGTGGAAATCGAAACCAGCGCGGTCGCCCATGGCGAGCGAGTGCTCATCGTGGATGATCTCATCGCGACCGGCGGCACTGCCAAAGCCGCCGCAGACCTCATCGAAAAGGCCGGCGGGAAGGTGGCCGGATTCAGCTTCGTCATGCGTCTCAACGGATTGGATGGCATCGACAAGCTCGGTGACGTGCCGGTGACTTCCTTGATTTCGATGCCAGCGTGAGCAATATGCACAAGAGGCCCGTCTGGGCGTTTCGTTGATATCTCAGACAATAGACTCGGTTTTTACTCTTCCGGCATGTAGCATGTACAGTTACATGCCGGATTATTCATTTCAGCAGGGAAGGATCCATGGATCTTTACGAGTATCAGGCGCGAGAGTTGCTGGAAGAACAGGACATCCCCACTCCGGGTGCCATCTTCGCACAGAACTCCCATGAAGTCGCTGAAGCCGCAGATAAAATCGGATACCCGTGCGTCATCAAAGCACAGGTCAAAATAGGTCACCGCGGCCAGGCTGGCGGCGTGAAGATAGCGCACAACCGGGATGAAGCCATCCTGGAATCAGAGAGCATTCTTCCGATGACCATCCATGGTCACAAGGTCTCTGGCGTGCTGGTGGCCGAAGCGAAGAACGTGCTGCACGAATACTATGTCTCCATCTCGGTGGATCGCACCTCTCGAGATTTCGACGTGCTGGCGACCGCCAATGGCGGCACGGAAGTCGAGGAGATTGCCAAAGAGCATCCCGAATCGGTCAAAAGGCTGCACATAGAAGCATTGGGCGATTTCGATCTTGAGGCGGCCACCAAGATGGCCGAAGCCATCGGCTTCTACCACGCTGATGTGGATCAGGCCGCTCAGATTCTGCTCAAGATGTGGAAATGCTTCAAGGACAACGACGCCACATTGGTGGAGATCAATCCTCTGGCCAAAATCGGTGACCCTGATGACGAATCCACCAAGCAGCTTTGCGCGTTGGATGCCAAGATCTCATTGGACGACAACGCGTCATTCCGCCATGACGGCTGGACCCGTTTCATCGACCCGGTCGTTCCCGACCCATTCGAGCAGAAGGCGCGCGAGCATGGCCTGCACTACGTGCATCTGCATGGTGAAGTCGGTGTCATCGGCAACGGTGCAGGCCTGGTCATGAGCTCGTTGGACGCCGTCTCGGGTGCGGGCGAAGAACAGGGCACCGGCATCAAGCCGGCGAATTTCCTGGATATCGGCGGCGGCGCCTCAGCGACGGTCATGGCCAACAGCCTCGAAATCGTGCTCTCCGATCCGCAGGTGGAATCCGTGTTCATCAACGTCTACGGTGGCATCACCTCGTGTGTCGAGGTCGCCAATGGCATTCTCGAGGCGGTCAAGACGCTGGGAAGCCCCAAGCCCATCGTGGTGCGTTTCGACGGCAATGCGGCGGCGGAAGGACTTCATATCCTGGCTGAAGCCGCAAGACCGACCATCCACGTATCCGAAACCATGGAAGGCGCAGCCTACAAGGCGGCACAGCTCGCCGCCGAATCCACCCATTCCAAGGAGGTCCGCTGATGCTGTTCATTGAGGATGGCGCACCGGTCATCGTTCAGGGTATGACCGGCCATCAGGGCATGACCCATACTGCACGCATGCTGAAGGCGGGCACCAATATCGTCGGCGGCGTGAACCCGCGTAAGGCTGGGACTTCGGTCACATTCTCCGCCGCTCATGACGGCCAGGATGCGAGCATCCCCGTATACGCCAACTGCGGTGAGGCGCGGGAGGCCACCGGAGCCAAGGCGAGTGTGGTGTTCGTGCCGCCGCGTTTCGCCAAGAGCGCTGTAGTGGAAGCGGTCGAAGCCGGCATCGAGCTCGTCGTGGTCATTACCGAAGGCATTCCGGTATCCGACTCCGCATATTTCGTGGAGCTGGCCCAGCAGAAAGGCGTTCGCATCATCGGACCGAATTGTCCCGGTCTTATCACGCTCGGCAATCCCGGAGTCAATCTGGGCATCATCCCGGATGGCATCGTCGCCCGCGGGCCGTTGGGACTGGTGTCCAAGTCGGGTACGCTCACCTATCAGCTGATGGGCGAGCTCTCGGACATCGGCTTCACCGCATGCCTGGGCGCTGGCGGCGACCCCATCGTGGGTACCACGCTGCTGGAGGCATTGGAGGCATTCGAAGCGGATCCGAACACCAAGGCCGTCATGATGATCGGTGAGATCGGTGGTTTTGCCGAACAAGAGGCCGCCGCATGGGCCAAGGAGCATATGACCAAACCCGTCGTGGCATATATCGCCGGATTCACCGCACCCGAAGGCAAGCAGATGGGTCATGCAGGAGCCATCGTCTCCGGAGGCAAGGGCACTGCACAGGACAAGAAGAAAGCCTTGGAGGCAGCTGGCATCCCGGTGGGCAAGACCCCGGGTCAGGCTGCGCAGATCATGCGCGACCTGCTCGCCAAGATCGACCTGGCCTGATCGCCCGAATAGCCAACAGAACGGTCTCCATGAAAACAGTGATACGCCAATGGCTGCGAGGAATCGTCGTGTCCCTTGCAGCCATGGCCGTGTATGCCATCGCATTGGGATGCTTCATAGCGTTGATGCTTCTCGTCATATCCATGGAAGAGGGCGGCGATAACCTCACGTCCAGCACTGTGCCCCTTACGCAGGCCATAGTGCTGCTGAGCGAGGGATCCGGTTTCATCACCGACGCGGTGACCCTTACCATTACACCGTTGTTGCTCACCATCCTGCTCATCTGGCTCATCGATGCCCTTGCGATACGACTGCAGGCCGTCAGCATCCATGCCTTTCTGCCCGGACTCATCACATGGCTGATCATCAACCAGTGCTTCCAGCTGTCGCTGGGCGGGGGATTGGTGGATGCCGGCTGGCTTGTGCTCGTCAAATCGGCGTTGGTGTATGCGCTGGGCTATGGACTCGCCGGCATTATGCATTCGTCCATCATCGATGCGGTCTCCCGGGCAGCCGGAACCGTGCTGTCCCCGCAGGCGACCCGTTGCGTCAAGCTCGGCGGATTGGTCAGTGCGTTGATCATGGCATTGTATTTGCTGGCCGGAACGATAACGGTGATCATCTGGATTGTCTTGAACCATAATGCCGTGGGTTCCATATTCGCGATGTCCGGTATGGAGAACGGGTCGCGTATCCTCACCACCATCGCGATGATCATATGGCTACCTAACCTGGTGATATGGGCGATGTCGTGGCTCTTCGGAGCTGGATTCTCAATCGGCGAACTGGCCAGTTTCACCCTCTGGGTCGGTCAATCGAACGACTTGCCGGCGGTCCCGGTGTTCGGTATTCTTCCCGAACCGGTCACCAGCGAATTGTGGCGGACAGTGGCCATGAGCATTCCATTCGCCACCGCGCTGGTGGTCGGCCTGCTGGTGCTGTTCCTCCCTCAGGGATTCCGTTACAGGCCTTTGGACGTCCGAGATGCGCAATTGCGCGGTTCGGTGGCGATCCATCTGGCGTACCCCGCAGCCACGTTCTGCATCAGCGCAGCGCTGCTCTCCCTTGGTGCGACGCTCCTGTTCACCGTGTCCAACGGATCGCTTGGGCAGCATCGCCTCGCACACGTAGGCGTCGACGTGATGGCTTCGACCCAGACCATCGGCCATGCAGCGGCGTTGGGACTTCTCGCAGCCTGGCTTGTCGCGCTGATTGGCACAGCACTTGTTTTTTCGGTATTCTGGATTGTTGGAAAAGTCAAGTCTTCCAGCACCACTGTTCCTGCAGCTGTCCGTTCCACGTCTCAGCCGCGCTCACATATGTCTCAACCCGAACAATCCAAGGAGGAACAAGGATGACAAACACGAACAGGCCGATACGACGGGCACTGGTTTCCGTCTTCCACAAGGAGGGAATCGAAGTACTCGCCGACGCGTTCGTGAAGGCAGGTACAGAGGTCGTCTCCACTGGTTCGACCGCCAAGAGGCTCATGGAACTGGGCGTCAAGGTCACTGAGGTGTCTCAAGTCACCGGATTCCCTGAATGCTTGGATGGTCGCGTCAAAACCCTTCACCCGTATATTCATGCAGGGATTCTGGCTGACATGACGAACCCCGAGCATGCGAAGCAGCTTGAGGAGTTTGGCATCAAGCCGTTCGATCTGGTCGTCGTCAACCTCTATCCGTTCGCCGATACCGTACGTTCCGGCGCCAACGAAGCGGATACCATCGAGAAAATCGACATCGGCGGCCCCTCCATGGTCCGTGGCGCAGCCAAGAACCATGCGACTGTGGCCATCGTCACCGATCCCGGCGATTATGCACTGGTCGCAGCCCGTGTGGCTGACGGCACCGGTTTCTCGCTGGAGGAACGCAAGTGGCTGGCGGCCAAGGCATTCGCGCACACCGCCGCCTATGACGCCACCATCAATGAGTGGGCCGCCAAGCATTGGACGAAGCCGGCTTCCCTTGCCGACACGGAGATCGATACGGACGATCAGGGCACGGAAGTCGATTCCGCGAAGTTCCCCGCCCAGTACACCCGCACCTGGGATCGTGCGCATACGCTGCGCTACGGCGAGAACTCCCACCAGCAGGCCGCCCTGTACATCGATCCGCTGAATCAGACCGGTTTCGCCCATGCTGAGCAGCTAGGCGGCAAGCCGATGAGCTACAACAACTATGTGGATGCGGATGCGGCATGGCGCACGGTATGGGATATGGCTCCGGCCATCGCCGTGGCTGTGGTGAAGCACAACAATCCATGCGGACTGGCCATCGGCGCCACAGCTGCCGAAGCCCACAAGAAGGCCCATGCCTGTGATCCGATGAGCGCATACGGCGGCGTGATCGCATGCAACTCCAAGGTCACGCTGGATATGGCCGAAAGCGTACGTCCGATCTTCACCGAGGTGATCGTAGCTCCGAACTATGAGCCCGAAGCATTGGAACTGCTGAAGACCAAGAAGAAGAACCTGCGTATCCTCAAGGTGGCGGAACCGCCTAAGGGCCATGAATCCGTACGCCAGATCGATGGGGGACTGCTGGTGCAGGACACCGATCTGATCAACGCCACCGGTGATGATCCCGATGCATGGAAGCTGGTGTCCGGCGACCCCGCCGACGAGTCCACGCTCAAGGATCTGGTGTTCGCATGGCGTGCCATCCGCTGTGTGAAGTCGAACGCCATCCTTCTGGCGCATGACCAGGCGACCGTCGGCATCGGCATGGGTCAGGTGAATCGTGTGGACTCCTGCCATCTGGCCGTCGAGCGTGCAAACACGCTCGCTGATGGTGCGGACCGTGCCACCGGCTCAGTTGCCGCATCCGATGCGTTCTTCCCCTTCGCCGATGGCGCCCAAGTGCTTATCGATGCCGGCGTGAAGGCCATCGTGCAGCCTGGAGGATCCATTCGCGATGAAGAGGTCATCGAAGCCGCCAAGAAGGCCGGCGTGACCATGTACCTGACCGGTACCCGCCACTTCTTCCACTGATCCTCTGCCGTTCCCCTCGAACGGAACCATGACAACACCATGACAGCGGCTGGGTTTCTGAAAGTTTGCGATGCAAACCGGCAGAAACCCAGCCGCTGTTGTTTACCTGCTATTCTGTTCACGTACCTCATGTACCTCAAGCGACACAAGGAAGCAACATGCGCAATCATCCTTTCGTATCCGAAGCCCACGAAGGCAAACCTTGGTTCGAATGGATCGTGCTCGGCATCGTTGTCGTCATCACGGTGATTGCCGCATCCGGATACACGATGGCCGCCACAGTATTGCTTGCTGTGACGGCCATCGGCACCGGGCTTATTCGTCTTGTGCTACGGGAGAAAAGCCCTTGGAAAGTACGCTCAGTGGCGTTCGATTCCTTCATCGGCATCGCGCTGGGAATCGGCTTGCTGATCACGTACTTCAGCTTCTTCGGCCCGCTCGCCGGCACCTTCCTGCACTGAGTCCTGTACGGTCTGGTCTGCGACGTCCTCTTGGACATCCGCAGTCACCTGGCCATCAGCCTCATCAGCCACGGAATCATAGGCCTTGGGCTTCGGCGTAGTAGCCATCTGCACGACGATCATGACCAACGCCACGATTGCGGCGGCCAGCACCGGAGCGATCCAGAACACCCACAGCTGCTGCACAGGGTTCTGGGTCAAGCCCTCGTTTATGGCAGCCAATGCGATACCCGTGGAGCGTGCCGGATTCAGGCCAGCGCCGGTCACCGGATAGCTGATCGCCACGGCGATGCCGTACGCGCCGCCCATGGTCAGCGCATAGCGATCGGAATTCGTGCCATCTGCGCTCATGGACGACATGGCGGCGGCCACCACCACCAGCGAGCCGATCACCTCGACCACGATCGCCAAAGTCACCGAGAACGTGATGCCGTACTGGGTCAGCAACGAATATGACACCGAACCTTGCTCGAAACCGTTGACGGCGGGGGAGAGCCACACCTTGGCTGCGACCTGCTCGGAAGTGGGGAGCAGCTTCACCACAGCGAACGCCGCGGCGATGGCGCCGATTACCTGCGCGATGACATACAGGATGCCGTCCGCCAGTTTGGTTTTCGCGGTGAGCACCGCTGCCACGGTGACGGCAGGGTTCAGTTGAGCGCCGGACACGCGTGCGAATAGCGCGGAGATGACCGCATAGGACAGACCTGTGGCGAGCGGCGCGAACACAACGTTCACACCATATACGGCGGAGCCCCAGGTGGAGAACGCGTAAATGGCAAAGCACAGCAGAAGGCTGCCGGCCAGTTCTGCGCATACGCGCAGGGCCAGCGGCTGTTGCTTGGTTTTTTCCATGATTTATTTCCTTTTCATCTGTTGGAAGGCGAGCGAACCCGCACAAACGGTTGCAAGTCTATCAGCAGTCCAACGATGCGGTATTATGGATAAGTTGAAAAAGGCTGTGAATGTCAGCCTGTCACTGATACAACTCACTGATATAACACCATAAAGATGAGATCAGGCCGCATATGGCGGCCTGCCCGGCCACGTTGGGAGAACGATGCCAAACGCATATTCCCGCGCCCAGATGGCGCATGATGATACCGATTCCATTCGACTCCAGAAGCTGCTTGCCCAAGCCGGTTTCGGATCCCGCCGCAAATGCGAGCTGATGATCACCGAAGGCCGTGTCGAGGTGGACGGCGAACTGGTCACCGAACTCGGTTCACGAGTCAATCCGAAGACCCAGCAGGTACGCGTGGACGGTTCACGCGTACGTGTGAATCCGAACCATGTCACGCTGGCGCTGAACAAGCCGCGCAGGGTCCTTTCCGCCATGGAGGACCCGAAAGGGCGTTACACGTTGCGCGACATCGTCGGCGACAAGTATGAGCGCATCTTCCACATGGGCCGCTTGGATTATGATTCCGAGGGCCTGATTCTGATGACCAATGACGGCGAGCTGTCCCAGCACGTCATGCATCCCAAGTATGAAGTCGAAAAGACCTATATCGCCACGGTGGAGGGCCGGCTGTCCGGCACCGTATGCCGCCGTCTCGTCAAGACCGGCGTGCAGCTCGATGACGGCTGGATCAAGCTCGACCATTGCGCGATCATCGACGCGACCCGTGATTTCACCATGGTCAAGGTCGTATTGCATTCCGGCAAGAACCGCATTGTCCGTCGTATCTTCGGCTCGATCGGTTTCCCCGTCAAGCGCCTGGTACGCACGCAGATCGGCCCGATCAAGCTCGGTGAAATCAAGCCCGGCTCGTATCGCGTGCTCTCCCAGACCGAGGTTCGTGCACTGTCCAAGGAGGTCGGCCTGTGATTCGTGTCGCCATTGATGGACCAGCCGGCGTGGGCAAATCCTCCACGTCCAAGGCGCTGGCCAAATATTTCGGATATGCCTATCTGGATACGGGAGCCATGTACCGAGCCTGCGCTTGGTGGTGTCTGAAGCAGGGCATCGATCTGGACTCCGAACAGGTCGATGAACGGACTGTGACCGAGACGGTGGGTGATTTCTTCACCGGCGATCATTTCGACATCTCCGTGAACCCCGACGATCCGCGCGTCTTCGCCGACGGCGAAGACATTTCCGATGCCATCCGCTCCTCGGAAGTCTCTTCGCATGTGTCGAAGGTGTCAAATGTGATTCCCGTGCGTAATGTGCTCATCGCTGCGCAGCGTGCCTACATCGCCCGCGAAGCCGCTCCCGACTCCTTCTCGGAGGGGCTCGGCATTGTCGCGGAAGGTCGTGACATCACCACCGTGGTGGCTCCTGACGCCGAAGTGCGCGTGTTGCTGACCGCCCGTGAGGAGGTGCGTCAGGCACGTCGCAGCGGTCAGGCCGCTGCGGGAGTGGGAGCGGAGAATGTCGTCGCACGGGACAAGGCCGACTCCAAGGTCACCAGCTTCATGACCGCCGCCGATGGCGTCACCACCATAGACAACTCGGATTTGGATTTCGAGCATACGCTGGACATGCTGATCGGCATGGTGGAGGATGCCATCGAAAACCAGGAATACGAGCAGTATGCCGCCAATCTCGAAGGCTATGACCTTGATGAGGCGGACAAGGCGCTGGTCGAGGGACGTGGCCCAGCCGCGGGTTCCGTCAAATCAGGGCCAAAACCTGTCGGCGTGCTTGCCATTGTGGGACGCCCGAACGTGGGCAAATCCTCGTTGGTGAACCGTATTCTCGGTCGTCGTGCCGCAGTGGTGGAGGATACTCCCGGCGTGACACGTGACCGTGTCAGCTACGATGCGGAATGGGCCGGTACCGACTTCAAGCTGGTCGATACCGGTGGTTGGGAAGCCGATGTCGAAGGCATCGATTCGGCGATTGCCTCGCAGGCGCAGATGGCCGTGCAGCTGTCCGATGCCGTGGTGTTCGTGGTCGATGCACAGGTGGGCATGACCGATACCGATGAACGTATCGTCAAGATGCTTCGTGCGGCCGGCAAGCCGGTGACCTTGGCGGTCAACAAGATCGACGATCAGGCGAGCGAATACATGGCCGCCGAATTCTGGAAGCTTGGTCTCGGCGAACCATATGCGGTGTCCGCCATGCACGGCCGCGGCGTGGGCGACATGCTTGATGTCGCGCTCGACAAGCTGAAGAAGGCCGAGAAGACCTCCGGATTCCTCACACCGTCGAACCTGCGTCGCGTGGCTCTGGTGGGTCGGCCGAACGTGGGCAAATCCTCCCTGTTGAACCAGCTCGCTCGCGAGGAGCGTTCCGTGGTCAACGATCTGGCCGGCACCACTCGTGACCCTGTCGATGAGATCATCGACATCGACGGCGAGGATTGGCTGCTCATCGATACGGCCGGCATCAAACGCCGTCAGCATAAGCTGACCGGCGCGGAATACTATTCTTCGTTGCGTACCCAAGCCGCCATCGAGCGTTCCGAGCTGGCGCTAATCCTGTTTGATGCCTCACAGCCTGTTTCGGATCAGGACCTGAAGGTCATGTCCACGGCCGTGGACGCCGGTCGCGCGATTGTTCTGGTGTTCAACAAATGGGACGCGATGGACGATTTCGACAAGCAGCGCCTCGAACGACTGTGGACCACCGAATTCGATCGCGTGACCTGGGCGCAGCGTGTGAACCTGTCCGCCAAAACCGGCTGGCACACCAATCGTCTGGCAAGCGCCATGCGCTCGGCGCTGGAATCCTGGGATCAGCGTGTTCCCACAGGAAAGCTCAACGCCTTCCTCGGCAAGATCCAGGCCGCGCATCCGCATCCGCTGCGCGGTGGCAAGCAGCCGAGAATCCTGTTCGCCACGCAGGCATCCACGCGCCCGCCGCGCTTCGTGATCTTCGCCACCGGCTTCCTCGATCACGGATACCGCCGCTACATCGAACGCTCGCTGCGCGAGGAGTTCGGCTTCGAAGGCACTCCGATTCAGATTTCGGTGAACATCCGCGAGAAGAAGGGCAAGAAGAAGTAGCGAATACTGCTCGATGGCGCCTCTGCTTTTGCAAAGATGCTGCAGAGGCGCCATCGAAGCGTTATGCCATCAATGTCATGCGGCTGAATGTTCCGTGTTTTGCGGTTCATGCCGTATACATCAGTTCACGATTGTGATATACGGCGTCACACGATGCCACACACGGGCGGTAACCCGGTTGTGCAGTCGCATGGCACGAATACCGAGCCATACATTCATGACGTATCAGCAGGCATGCCATCACGGTTATACCAATCACGGTTATGCCAGCCATGGTCATATGCGGCGCGACTCAGATTCGTCTCAACTCGGCCATGGCCGCATAATGCAATACCTCAAAGCGAGGCGGCGCGATGCGTTCCAGCAGTGCCATATGCTCACGCTCCCATGCGGCAACCTGCGCCGAATCAAGCGATGCACCGACACCCCGGCACGCTTTCATCCTTCCGTTCCAACTCTCCCGGGTGAATGGCACCTCCAGCTTGCGCTCCTCATGATGGACCAGCTCGAAACCACGGAGATAGCAACCCGGCACATCGATTGGATGCATGCGTTCGCCAGCACCGCTCCAATGAGGACTGTACTTGAGAATGAGACGCTCGCTCGCACCGGCGACCGGGTCCTCGAACGGCAGCCACTCCATCACCATGACCAGGAATGTGCCACCCGGTTTGAGCAGACGATGCAACCTCTCGCATACCATCTCATGGTTGAAATACCAGAAGCATTGGCACGCTGTGACGACATCGAACGAACCATCCGGAAAAACGGCATCTTCAGCCTTCGATACGCGGTATTCGATGTCCATTCCCTTGGAAAGCAGACGCGCCTGTTCAATCTGAGGCCCGGAAACATCGATTCCTGTCCACGAAGCGCCATACCGCGCCATGTTGCGTGGCAACACACCAGTACCTGTGCCCAAATCAAGCACGTGCTGCCCATCCCTGCACAATCCTCGATTGAGAATCATCCGGTAGAACTCCGGAGGATAAATATCACGGTATTTTGCGTAGTCGGCCGACACTTTTCCCCAGTCGAACGGCGTGCCGCCATCTATGCGTTCATCAACAATCATCAGGCATCACCTTCTTAAGTCTCACCCCATCTTTCCACGCATGGACAGTATCTCGACATGGGATGTATCTCTGGGCATACGAGAGCCTCCGAGCGCATTCCCGACTTCGAGGATGTCACTCCCGAAGACATGTTTCAGAAACATACCACTGTCGAAGTAGCTGGCAATGTCATTATTGTCAATGATGCTGCATTCCTCGGATCCATAATCTACTGGACGGCCGTATGGCTGCCCCATTGCAGCACGATGATGCCGACAATCATGATTGCCATGCCCAGCCACATACGCCAGTTCAACGGATCCTGGAAGGCGAAATGCGCGATGATCGCGGTGGCAATGATACCCACGCACGACCATACGCCGTACGCCAGCGCGGTCGGCATGCCACGATCCAGTACCTTGGCGAGCAGGAAGAAGCAGACGCCGTATCCAAACACCACAGGAGCCACCCAAGCAAGTCTGCTGAACCCCTCCGATGCGCGCAGCGACAGCGTGGCAGCCACCTCGCAGAAAATAGCTCCGAACAGCATCAACCACGTCAGCGCCATAGTCATCTCCTCCTCGCGATTATATGCTCCGATCCGGCTGAATCGGTCGATTCGGCCACAACCTATCATCCCGCGCAGGACAAAACATCATCGTCTCGATATCGCAAAAACGCAAACACCTTGTCATGGTTGCCGTGGTTCGCCTATGTCCACCCACCGTGACTGTCTCGTCCTGATGTCGCCATCGTTACCGCCCGCAAGGCACATGCACACCAAACCGCGAAGAGCCATGAAACCGCATGGCCCTTACACACCAAAATCGGAAGAGCCGGATAAGCCCCCATTCCGGCCGGAATACGAAAAAGCCCGGAATCGTTGAAATTCCGGGCTTTCTGGTCGGACCAGCGGGATTTGAACCCGCGACCCCTTGACCCCCAGTCAAGTGCGCTACCAAACTGCGCTATGGTCCGATGTTGCAAAAGCAACAGTTGAATAACTTACCATATTCGCTTGCATTCGCAAAACAGCGTGTCGCGTTGAAATCTCAAACGGACCACTAGTAAGCCTCGCCGTAAGTTCGTTGATTAATTCACTACCCCTCAGTCCCGCTTCGCGGGCCAGCTCCCCTGACAAGGGGAGCCCCCATTTTATTCAATGAATATCTGACGCGGGATACTAGTGTCTTGCACCAGATATTTGCCGACAAAATGACTTTCCCCTCAGTCCCTCGTCCCGCATGCAAAAGGTGACCGGCAATCGACTCGCAGAGGAGCAATCCTCATACCGGTCCATCATGTGCATCCGATGGCATCATCGCTCTGGCACCATCGTTACAATGAGGCGCGGCGGCATCATATGCGGCACACGCGGTACCAAGCATATAGACGGCACCAAGCATACGGACGAACTGGGGGAGAGGGAGACGATCATGGCATTGTCGTGGTGGGAGAGGCCTATCGCGCTAACGGAGGCTGTGGTCGCTCAGCATACGGTGAAGCTCGCGCCGGAACCGGATGGCGAGCGCCGCGGATCCGTGCCAATGCCCCATGACGCGGATGCGCAGCATGCAACAACCTCTGATATCGACAATGGAACTGTGAGTCCCGAGGCATCAGGACCAACCGTCCGAACGGCAGCGCCGTTCTCCCTGGTCGTCGTCGGCGATTCGCTGACCGTGGGATGCGGTGTCGACGACCAGCAGGAAGGTCTGGTGCCCGACATGGCCCGCACGCTGGCCTCCATAATCAATCGTCCCGTGCAATGGGCGACGTACGGCAGACTCGGTGCCACCATGCGCCGTGTACGCTTCCGTCTGCTGCCGCAGGTCAAGGAACAACCTGATCTGCTGGTGCTTTGTGCCGGGTCCAACGACGTGATGGCCAGACGCAGTGCCAAGGAGTGGCGCTCGGATCTGACTGCTGCCATCGACGAGGCAAAGGCTCTGTGCCCGCATGTCGTAGTCATCAGCTCCGGACAGGTGTACCGGTCTCCGGCGCTCGGACGGGTCCTGCGCAAAGCCATTCTGGACATGACCGACGCGCAGACGGCCATCAGCAAACGCATCTGCGCCGACAAACAGGTGCGATTCGTGGATATGACGCATTACGATACCGGCCTGACCGATGACGAATTCTGGGCTTATGACAACTTCCACCCATCGAAGCGGTGCTATCAGATGCTGGCGGACGGCGTCATCGCGCAGGCATCGACTGATTTCTGATTCCTTACTTCCAAGTACGGCTCCTCACACTTGGGACCTCATACACATCTCCATTCGGTATGCTGTTCACGTGTTGTTCATCAGAAAAGCATCCCGTTATCCCATCTGACACCCTTGTTACAGGGTATTCTGCTTGTTCAAGCGATAGACTTGTGCCTTGTAGTTTTGACGAAAGGGATTTGAATGACCGAACCGACCAACGGCACGCAATCAGGCGACGAGGAAGACAAGATCGAAAACACTCGTACTACTATCGACGTCACACCCTCAAGCGGCGAAGAGAACGCCGATGATGCGCTGTTCGAACGCTCCGCCGTCAAAATGCGCGAACATGGCATGAGCGAAACTGCCATCAACCAGTTCCATCACCTGTTCAATGTCTGGCGCCATGAGGAATCATCTAGTTGGATTCGCGAGGAGGACGTCGAGCCGCTCGAAAAGGTGCCGAGCTTCCATGACGTGTATGAGACCATCAACCACGACAAGGCCGTAGACGCTTTCGCCAAGACCGCTTTCCTCAAGCTCAACGGCGGACTTGGCACCTCGATGGGTCTCGAATGCGCTAAGTCCCTGTTGCCTGTTCGTCGCCATAAGGCCAAGCAGATGCGTTTCATCGACATCATCATCGGCCAGGTGCTGACCGCCCGCAACCGTCTTCACGTGGAACTGCCGCTGACCTTCATGAACTCCTTCCGCACTTCCGCGGATACGATGAAGGTGCTCAAGTACAATCGCAAGTTTGAACAGACCGAAATCCCCATGGAAATCATCCAGCATCAGGAGCCGAAGCTGGTGGCGGCCACCGGAGAGCCGGTCAGTTTCCCGCAGAACCCCGAACTGGAATGGTGCCCGCCGGGACATGGTGACCTGTTCTCCACTATCTGGGAGTCCGGTCTGCTGGACGTTCTGGAGGAGCATGGGTTCAAGTACCTGTTCATCTCGAACTCTGACAATCTGGGCGCGCGCCCCTCGCGCACCCTGGCACAGCATTTCGAGAATACCGGAGCGCCGTTCATGGCCGAAGTGGCCATCCGCACGCCTGCCGACCGCAAGGGCGGCCACATCGTGAGGGACAAGGCCACCGGCCGCCTCATGCTCCGCGAAATGAGCCAGGTGCATCCGGACGACAAGGAAGCGGCACAGGACATCTCCAAGCATCCGTATTTCAACACGAATTCGATCTGGATTCGCATCGACGCGCTGAAGGCCAAGCTTGCCGAATACAATGGCGTGCTGCCGCTGCCGGTGATCCGCAACAGGAAGACCGTGGACCCCACCAACCCTGATTCCGAGAAGGTCATTCAGCTGGAAACCGCGATGGGCGCCGCCATCGGACTGTTCAACGGGGCCATCTGCGTGCAGGTCGACCGCATGCGGTTCCTGCCGGTGAAGACCACGAACGACCTGTTCATCATGCGTTCCGACCGCTTCCACCTGACCGATACCTATGAGATGGAGGACGGCAACTACATCTTCCCGAACGTCGATCTCGATCCACGGTTCTACAAGAACATCCATGATTTCGACGAGCGTTTCCCCTATGCGGTCCCATCGCTGGCCGCCGCGAATTCGGTGACCATCAAGGGGGATTGGACGTTCGGACGCGATGTGGTCATGTTCGCCGACGCCAAACTCGAAGACAAGGACGAGCCGAGCTACGTGCCCAACGGCGAATATGTTGGCCCGCAAGGCATCGAGCCTGACGACTGGGTGTGATGGCACTGCGGAATTTGGCGGCTCCGGCAAAAAAGAGCCGCCAAATTTCGTGAAATGGCGCATAATACAGAAAAAACCCTCTAATATAGAGGGAGCGTGAGGAAAAAATCTCACACACTTATAACGAAACAATAATTACACGTGAGGACTAATGGCAGAAGGTACAAGCGGGCGTCGGCGTTTTTCCGACAAGTGGGGTAAGCACGAGCTGGATGTACTGGCCGTGTTGTCGTCCGCGTTCCCGCAATGGCTGACTTCCCGCCAGATTGCACAACGAGTCAAGGCCTACGCCGATTCGTATGGGGAACTCGCCGATCAGGCGGCAAAGGCGGCATTCGCCAAACAATTCCAGCGCGATCGCGCCAAGCTTGCGGCCATGGGCATTGCCATCGAATCACGCCAGCCGGAATACTCTTCGAAGTCCGAAGGCCAAGATTTCGCATCATATCGTCTGCAATTGGGTGATGAGCCTCGCATACGCCTGATGTTCGAGCCTGAGGACATGCCTGTTCTGGCCGCAGCCAATTATCTTGCACGCTCCATGGCGATTTCCTCCGAGCCCGACCAATCGCAGATCGCTCAGAGGGCATCCCGCACCACCCCCCGCGTCCCGCAGACACCCATTCCGGGCTTGGGTCTGGATTCCATCGCTCCGGGGCTTGGTACGCAGCACATTCCGGACTCGCTGGTCAAGGTGATCGACTCCCGTCGCTTCGCAGCCACGGTGGACGTTGATGGCGAACAGCTGAATGTGGCGTATACGGATTCCGACGATCTGGCCATGTACGTGCTGGAGCATCCCGGCGCCATGATTGTCAGCCCCCAGGAGGCGGTGGACGCCTATCACCGTCGTCTGCACGCCGCCAGCCAGTTCGCCTTGGCCGACGAATCCGCCGGTCCGGTCAGCGCATCCGTCGTGTCTCCCTCGATCAGCCGCGAAGTCAGCGAGCCAGGCGACCCGGAATCCATCAAGGCCCAGAACAAGAAAAGCAGCTCGGCGTTCCAGACGGGCAGCGAGGTCGATCGACGCCTGCGCCTGATGCTGTTCCTGTCTGCGCATCTCGGCGAGGAATTCTCGATGAGCGAGCTTGCGGTCCGCTTCATCGGCAAGCCCAAGAACGATGATGAGTTGAAGAAGTTCGTCAACATCATCCACAAGGACATCAATACCCTTACCACGGTGTCCGATGACGGCGAAATGGCGGGAAGCCAGTTCTTCGACATCGATTGGCCGCTGCTGGACTCGGAAGGCATCGTCTCTGCGACGAATTCCCTGGGCTTGGAGCGTCTCGCGGGCATCTCGCCCCAGTATCTGAGCATGCTGACCGCATCGGTGAGCTATCTCGCCCATTCCCCGCTGCTGCCCGACAAGCAGCGCGCCCAAGCCGAATCGCTGTATATGAGGCTCCGCCGTCACGTGACTCCCGGGCAGACACCGTGGCTGAGCCTGACCGGCTACGAGCTCGAGCCGCGCAGCTTCTCCGTGGTCAAGCGTGCCATCAACACCGAATCCCTGCTCGACATGGAATACACCGATGGCACCGGTCGCACCCGGCGCAAGCTGGTGGCGCCGGCGAAGATCTTCATCGATGAGGGCGTCTACTATGCGGCCGTCTATACGGACGTCGAATCCGCCGCCCCCAAGGAGAAGAAGGCATACGTCTCCAAAGACAAGACCATCGACAAGGCGAACGGAAAGCCTCGCACCTGGCAGGTGCTCCGTTTGGCCCGCATCGAAAAGGCCGAGGTCGTCAAGCCCGTCCAGGCCATCGATGTGCCCAACATGCCCGTCAGCGAACTGCGCAAGTGGAGCTTCGACAATGGCACGGAAGCGGTATTCATCACCGACCAGGCGGATCTGCCGTTCATCAAGACGCTGCCGGGTGCCACTGTGGAACAGTGCGGAGCGGGGGAGAAGGTGCATCTGACCGTTTCCTCCGACTCTTGGTTCGTCGCCTTCTGCATTGCGCACGCAAGACATATCACGGCGGTCGCCCCGGAAACGCTTCGCACCATGATCATCGCCCGCGCTGAACGGGAATTGAGCCTCAGCGCCAATGCATCCAAATAAGTAAGGAGTCGCCATGCCTTGGTGGATATGGCTGATATTGGCGCTGTTCATGCTTGCCATGATCATCTGCGGACTGGCATACGCAGGTATTCATGGAATCCGCGCATTGCGCGATGCAAGCGAAACGGGTGACCGCATCGGCGAAAAACTGTCGGCAATGGGCGAGCCAGATTCGGTCGGGCACACGCCTGAGCCCGCCATCTTCACCCAGCCGTTGAGCGTCGCGCAGGATCGCTATGCCGAAGCGCATGCGGAGGTCATTCGACGTAGGACGGCAAAACGTGAACGCCACATCCGGGCCTGGAACAGGTGGAAGCGGTTCAACGACTAAACGAAAGACATCATGGCACGTCACCATCATCAGAAGGCTGATTCATCGGAAACGAAACTCAGTCCTGCACAACGGTACGCATCATTCCAGAAAACCAAGCAACGTCGTTCAACGATTGCCGCACGGTTCGCGGCGACGCTGCCATTCGACTTGGATGATTTCCAGCAGGACGCCAATGAGGCTCTCGAGGCCGGCAGCAATGTGCTGGTGGCCGCACCTACAGGCGCAGGAAAGACGGTAGTGGCCGATTTCGCCATCTATCTGGCTCAGGACCGCAACGTCAAAGCCTTCTACACCACTCCGATCAAGGCGCTGAGCAACCAGAAATACCATGATCTGGTCGCCGTCTACGGGCCTGACAAGGTGGGACTGCTCACCGGAGACACATCCATCAACTCCGAAGCGGACATCGTGGTGATGACCACCGAGGTATTGCGCAACATGATCTACGAGCGGTCGACCACGCTCAGCGCATTGCGGTATGTCATTCTCGACGAAGTGCATTATCTGGCGGATCGTTTCCGGGGACCCGTGTGGGAAGAGGTCATCATCCATCTTCCCCAAACCGTTAAAATCGTGGGGCTTTCCGCAACGGTATCGAATGTGGAGGATTTCTCCCGGTGGATAGCCTCGGTGCGCGGTGAGACCAAGCTGGTGATCAGTGAACATCGGCCTGTACCTTTGGAACAGCATGTCATCGTTCAGCAAGACGACCATACCGAGCCGGAAGTCATCGACCTGTACCGGCGCGATGGCCAGGGGCAGCAGACCACCAAGCTCAATCCGGAACTGATCAACACCCTTGACCGCTTGGATCGCAAAGCCGCCAGAAGGCGCGGCGAGCAGCGTCCCGACAAACGCAAGGGATTCAAAGGCAAGGGGCCTAAGGGCCGTGAGCCGAAGCCACAACGCCATACACCACGCCGCTGGGCAGTGGTGGATGAACTGCATTTCCTAGGCATGCTGCCGGGCATCTATTTCATCTTCTCCCGTAACGGCTGTGATCAGGCCGTCGAGCAATGCATCAACGCTGGTCTCGAATTGACCACGGATGAGGAGGCCATCAAGATCCGCCGCATCGTGGACGACATGGTGGCCGGACAGCTCAGCCAGGAGGATCTCAAGGCCCTGCAGTTCTCGAAATTCCGTTTCGCGCTGGAAGAGGGCTTCGCCTCGCATCATGCCGGCATGATCGCGCTCTTCCGGCAAATCGTCGAACGCCTGTTCGAGGAAGGTCTGGTCAAGATGGTCTTCGCCACCGAGACGCTGGCCTTGGGCATCAACATGCCCGCCCGCTGCGTGGTGGTCGAAAAACTCGAGAAGTACAACGGCACCGGACACGTCGCGCTGACCCCGGGCGAGTTCACCCAGCTCACGGGACGAGCGGGACGCCGCGGCATAGACACCATAGGCCATGCCATCGTGGTCGATCATCAGGATTTCATCCCCGCCACGGCGGCGGCATTGTCATCCAAGCGTGTCTACCCATTGCATTCCAGTTTCCGCCCGACCTTCAACATGGCGGTGAACCTGCTCAACGCCAGCGACTATCAGACCGCACGCATCACGCTGGACCAGTCCTTCGCGCAGTGGGAGGCCAACGAGTCGGCATGGCAGTTGGAATCGCAGATCACCACGCTGAACAAGGCGCTGGATGGCTATGAGCAGGCATTCCAATGCAGCCATGGCGATTTCAAGCAATTCATGACCATCCGTATGCAATTGAGCGACATCGAGAAAGAAGGGCGGAAGAAGCTCAAGCACGAAGTGTTCCTGACCGACCACGACCGTTCCCAGGCGTTCCGGCAACTGGAAACGGACATTCAAACCCTCCGCAAGGCCGAGCATGAGCATCCGTGCCGGGACTGCCCGGATCTGCAGCAGCATCTCAAGTGGGGGCATCGCTGGGCGCGCGAGATGCGTGAGCTCAATCGTGTGACCGATCGCTACAACTCGCGCACCGGTTCCGTGGCACGCCAGTTCGACCGCATCTGCGATATCCTGTGCCAGCTCGGATATCTCGATCGGCGGGACCGCGGCGACGGTCAGGTGGATATGACCCTTACCGACAAGGGACGCATCCTGCGACGTATCTACAGCGAACATGACTTGGAACTGTGCGAGGCGATGCTCAGCGGCATGTTCAACAAGCTCGACGCCAAGGGCCTTGCGTCGGTGCTCTCGTCGTTGGTGTATGAACCCCGCCGTGGAGCGCAAGGCGAGCCCAGACACTATCCAGGCGGTGTTTCCGGACATATCGCCATCGCGGCCTCGCAATTGCGAGGCGTGTGCGCGAATATCGGCGAACTGTGCACGGATCATGGTCTTGAGGAACCCGAACAACCCGACTGCGGCATCGTGGACGTCATGTTCGAGTGGGCTGACGGCAATTCGCTGGCGTCGTGCCTATACGGAACGGATATGACCGGCGGTGATTTCGTCCGAACGGCCAAACGTCTGGCCGACGTGCTGCAGCAGATTGCCGCAGCCGGCCCGTTGCCGTTGAACGGGGGAGAGGCGTTGCAGGATATCGCCCATGAAGCCGCCGATCGAGTCAATCGCGGCATCGTATCCTACTCCGGAGTGGAATGAGCGTGAGCGCGCATGCAGGGATGGACCGGAATAGAAGTCTAGTCCGAACTGTTGCGTAAATTAGTACGGTTACTGAATTTGCAAGGGAGGATGCCGATATGGCAGAACGTAGCCTCAGGGGCATGAGCATCGGCGCGAAATCGCTGGAGTCCGACGACAATGTGGATTTCGCAGCCAGAAACGATGTGGCATACGTATGCCCGAAGGGACATCGCACCATCCTGCCGTTCGCCGAAGGCGCTGAGGTGCCCGACGAGTGGGAGTGCCGCTGTGGCGCTGTGGCCCACCGTGAGGGCGATGACGACCGTGAGGCCGATGAAATCAGCAAGCCGAGTCGTACACACTGGGATATGCTGCTGGAACGCCGCAGCGAGGAGGAACTCGCCAAGCTGCTGGAAAAGCGTCTGCAGATGCACCGTGACGGCTGGATTCCGGATTACGAGTGAGTCACAGTCCACGGAATACTACGTAAGTTGAACAACACGTGAATCGATGCCCAGTCAAAGCGACTGGGCATAATCATTGCTGAGGTATGGTTGCCGATGCATGAGAGTGTGCCTTGTCGCAACGCCATCGGCAACCTCACGATTTGACATGACAGGGGAGTACCTTCAATGGCACAGCATCCGAGAAATGTAGTTCTTCTCGATCTCGACGGCACGCTGACCAAGTCGGACGGCGGCATCATCGCATCCGTGGTCAAGACGTTCGAGGCGCTTGGGCGTCCGGTGCCGGATGACGAAGAACTGCATCGTTTCATCGGACCGGCCATTGTCGAATCCCTGCAACGCAACCATGTTCCCGAGGACGAGCTGGATCATGCGGTGGAGATCTACCGCAGCTATTATGCGGACAAGGCTGTGTTCGACGATCCGAACGAACCGGGGAACAAGGTGCCGGGCCGTCTGGTGAACGTCGTGTTCCCCGGCATCCGCGAACAGCTGGTCAAACTGCGTGAAGACGGTTATTATCTGGCTTTGGCCAGCTGCAAGCCCGAATACCAGTGCGTGCCGATCTGCGAGCATTTCCATCTGACCGAACTGCTCGACGGCATCTATGGCGCCTCCAAGGACAACTCACGACTCGACAAAGATCAGGTCATCCGATACTGCTTCGACAAGATCGGCTTCGACGCGGCACAGGGGGATAAGGCTGTGATGGTCGGCGACCGGTACACCGACATCGACGGCGCGCACGCCTGCGGCTTGGACACCATCGGATGCCGCTGGGGCTACGCGCCAGCCGGCGAAATGGAGGAGCACGGCGTCTACGAGATCATCGAGACCGTGAATCAGCTCGAAGATGCAGTGAACCGTTACTTCGCCTCGCATTAAGCGATTGTCGCAGTACGTGTCACGCTGACACTGTCCCTGCTTGTTCTTTCTCTCCGTCTATGGAGCGGGGACAGAAGGCATCATGCCATTGCCCTGACGGAATGATGCCTTCTGAAGCACATCGGCTATGATTGCTCAGCCAATCACGCCGAGCGCCGCACAAATCACAACTGCCAAACCGGCCGTAGCGTCAATCAGCCCTGCTCCGATGAATGCATACAACAGGCATCCAGATCCGCGCTCACTTTGAACATAGGCATCCGACGGATCTAACGGATTATAGCCCACAACCACATGTTCTCCGACTTGGTATTGGGCAGGGCGAGAGGACACCGGAGACACGATGGTGTAGTTGTCCTCACCTACGGTATAGGAGAACACCGGTTTCCATAACGTCCCATCATTGTCTTCCTCTTCGATGAGCCGAGATACCACGCCTGGCACAATCGCAGTGCATTGAGCTTTGCTCTCATTGGCTTCATTGCTTGCTCGCAGAAAGAGAGCAATAACGATAACTCCGACAACTACACAAACCAAGCCGATGAACATCAACAATTCTTGATCGCTCATTGCCAATAGCCTTTCCCCAAGCACAACGTGGCTTGCATCGGCCTTCGTCGGCCGGGCATTGCAACACGTCATCACCTCTCTGGCTCCGATATGAGCAACAACCATCGGCGCCCATCACGATTATCTCATAGTGAAAGGAACAAGCAAAAGACAGCGAAAGTACAACAGTGGATGTTGTCCATAGGTCGCATGCCGAAACCACCCCATTCGATGAGCTGCAGGGGAGTAAGATAACTCATGTCAGAGACGACAACTACCCCCGTTAGGGTTGGCAGAGACGAGACAGAGAAACGAGGAGGATTCTCATGGCAAGCAAACTCATGAAAGCCGGTGTCGCCACATTGGCGACCGCGGCAACCTTGGCGGCTCCGGCCGTGGCGATGGCCGACGAGACCGCGACCACGCAGACCGACATGGCAGCACAGGCGATCAGCCAGGCACAGGATGCCGTGCAGGCGGCGCAGGAGAGCACGGCTCAGGCCGTTCAGGCCGCGCCGACCGGTGTGACCGAAGCGCAGGCAAAGGCCGATGCGGCCGCCGGCGCATTTGATACGGCCAAGCAGAACCTGGATGCCGCACAGCAGGCGCAGCAGCAGGCGGCGCAGGAGCAGACGAACGCGCAGCAGGCGGCCGATCAGGCCGGTGTCGAACGTGATCAGGCCGCGAAGGATGTGCAGGACGCGCCCGGGAAGATCGAGCAGGCGCAGCAGGCGGTCAGCCAGGCGCAGCAGGCGATCAGCCAGTCCCAGGAGGCGATGAAGCAGGCGCAGGCCGACCAGCAGTCCGCCGAATCGGACAGGACGCAGGCCCAGTCCGAGCTGGATCAGGCGAAGCAGGAGTCCGCCGGGCATCAGTCGGATGTCGGCAAGGCCCAGGAGAAGATCGACGCCGCTTCCAAGCAGGCCACCATCGCACAGTCGAAGGCCGATGATGCGGACAAGACCATCACCGCCGCCCAGTCGAAGGCCGACAAGGCCGACGAGGCGCTGAAGCAGGCCGAACAGGCCCGCAGGCAGGCCCAGACGGACCTCGACAAGGCGAAGGCCGGGCAGGCCGCGGCCAAGGGCGACAAGGCGCAGGCCGACGAGCAGGTGAAGACGGCGCAGGCGGCTTTGTACAAGGCCAAGCAGGCGGAAGCGGCGGCGAAGGCTGCGAAGGAGAAGGCGGACGCCAAGGTCGACCAGTTGTCGAAGGATGACGGCGGCCTGTCGGATCTGCTCGTCCAGTTGAAGGCCGCCCAACAGGCGGAGCAGGCGGCGAAGGAGGCGCAGGCGAAGGCGGATGCGGCTTCCAAGGCGGCGGCCGACACCGTGAACGCCTCGTCCAAGGATGCGGCCGCCAAGCAGCAGGCGGCCGACCAGGCGAAGCAGGACGCGGACGCGAAGAAGCAGGTCGCGGACGGCGCGCAGGCGAAACTCCAGCAGGGCGCGGTCGCCTACTTCGGTGACAAGGGCGCCACCGACGCGGTCAAGACGCTCACCGACCCGACGGTCACCTACTATCTGCAGTACGTGCATAACGGGGCCAAGGGCGACGCGACCACGTTGGACAACATGATCGCCGCGGTCAAACTCATCCGGGAGGCGAACGAGCTTCGCGCCAAGGACGGCGTCGCCCCGTTGAAGGTGTCCGATACGCTCATGGCCCAGGCCATGGCCGACACGGACTACGCCAACCACAACATCCGGCACCCCATGCAGTATAACGTGGCCGAAAACCTCGCCTGGGGGTACAACGACCCGTTCAACGGCTGGTACACGCAGGAGAAGGCCGAATACGAGAAGGACATGACCGACGGTGTCCTCAATGGAAAGGACAAGAACGGCAGCACGGTCGGCGAGACCGGCCATTACGTGAACCTCGTCAACCCGGACTACACGGTCACCGGATTCGGCGTCAGCCAGAACGGCGACCAGTACGGCGTCACCCACGGGCAGGTGTTCCTGTGGAATTCCTCCAACGACGGCCGGGTCATGGACGCGGATGACTATCTGAACGACCTCGTCTCCTACAAGACGGGCCTCGAGAATGCGGGCTCCGTCTATCAGGATGCGTTGGCGAAGAGCCAGACCGCCGCCCAACAGGCGCAGGAGGCCGCCGACAAGCTGGCCGCCGCCAAGACCGCTGCAGACAAGGCCACCAAGGAAGCCCAGGAAGCCAAAGCGAAGGCCGACAAGGCGGCGCAGACCGCCCGGGAGGCGCAGGCCGCGTACGACGAGGCCGTCAAGGCCCAGGGCGACAAGGCGCACGCGTTGGAGCAGGCCCGCAAGGACCAGGACGCCAAGACCAAGGAGTACGAGACCGCCAAGCAGACGACCGCGGCCAAGCAGACCGGCGTGGATCAGGCGGTGAAGGCGCAGCAGGCCGCGCAGTCCAAGGTGGACGAGACGGGCAAGGCCGTCCAGACCGCGCAGACAGACGTGGACAAGGCCGCCGCCCAGGCCGAACAGGCGAAGCAGGACAAGACCCAGGCGTTGGCCGCGATCAGCCAGGCGAAACTGGACAAGGCGCAGGCGTTGAAGGACCTTGACGCCGCAAAGTCCGCGAAGGCGAAGGCCGAGGCCGCGAAACGGCAGGCGCTTGACGCGAAGGCCGGTTCCGACCGGAAGGCCGCCGAAGCGCAGACCCACCTCGACGCCGCGCAGAAGAAGGTCGACGAGGCGCAGAACCGCTACGACACGGCAAAGGCCACATACGACAAGGCCACGGCCGACAAGAAGCAGGCGGAGGACACCATCACCTGGTACGAGGACGCGCAGCAGCGTCTCACGGTCAAGCAGACGGCATACCAGGCCGCGAAGACCCGTCTGGAAGCCGCGAATACAGCGAAAGCCAAGGCCGACAAGGCGTATGGGACCGCGAAGGCCACATACGAGTCGGCCAAGGCGGACAAGGATCGGGCCGACAAGGAGCTCGCCGCCGCTCTGAAGGCCCAGGCGGATGCGGACAAAGCCAAGCAGGACGCCGAAGCAGAGAAGGACCGGGCCGACAAGACGGCCGACCAGGCGAAGCAGGACGCGGCCGCCAAGCAGGCCAAGGCCGACCGGCTGTTCGGCGCCGACCCGCTCGCCACGACCGGCACGGACACTGCCACAGTCCTCACCCTGACCGCTATCCTCACCCTGGCTGGCGCCGGATGCGTGCTCACCCGCGTCCGCACCGCCAAGCACGCGGACGGATGGAGCCTCAGCCACAAGTGAAGCCTGCCGCCGGTGGGGGAGATGACGCACCTCTGCCGGCGGATTCAAGCTGAGACCCAGACGGACCGACACGCATTCAATTCAAACGGAATACGGTATCTGTGAGCACCATACGACAAAGACCCCCGACCATGAGCAAGCAACTTTGGCCCGCGATACCAGCGAATTCGTAGAAGCCGAAGAGGATATTACT
>NZ_JFAN01000013.1:0-131375 GCF_006408855.1 Bifidobacterium sp. UTBIF-68
GAAAAAATGTGGCGAACAGAAGGCGAAAGCTTGTCCGCGCAAGACAGGCGCAAAGATAGTTGTTTTGTCAGCGCTTACTGCTATTCTTTGGAATTTGCATAAGGTGTGTCATATTGCGGGCATGCCGACGACAATGAAGCGCCCGCAGAGGCATATGGTGGCCATGCGCGCGCTCCCAGGGGAATTACCACATTTTTAGCGAGCGATAAGGAACGTCCATTGGCTAACACAGCTACGACGAACACCACTACCATCATCGCACGCGCCGACCAGCATGACATTGATCTGCACAAGGCGTCGGATCGCGTGAACTTCGGCTCCATCAAAGAGCCTATTGATGTACCCTATCTGCTGGGCGTACAGACAGACAGCTTCGACTGGCTGATCGGCAATGAGCGCTGGAAGAAGCGCGTCGAAGAGGATGAGGCGAACGGCACCAACACCGTCGCCCATACTTCCGGACTCGATGAGGTCTTCAACGAAATCTCCCCGATCGAGAACTTCGCGCAGACCATGTCCCTGACCTTCTCCGACCCGTACTTCGAGGAGCCGCGCCACACGGTTCAGGAGTGCAAGGAGAAGGACTACACCTACTCCGCGCCGCTGTACGTGAACGCCGAGTTCGAGAACGGCGACACCGGCGAGATCAAGTCGCAGACCGTGTTCATGGGCGATTTCCCGCTGCAGACCCCGCACGGCACGTTCATCATCGGTGGCACTGAGCGAGTCATCGTCTCCCAGTTGGTGCGTTCTCCTGGCGTGTACTTCGACCGTCAGCAGGACCGTACTTCCGACAAGGAAGTCTTCGGCGCCAAGATCATCCCGTCCCGTGGCGCATGGCTCGAGTTCGAGGTCGACAAGAGGGATCAGCCGCAGGTTCGCGTGGACCGCAAGCGCAAGCAGTCCGCCATCGTATTCCTCATGGCCATCGGCATGACCAAGCCCGAGATCGCCGAAGCCTTCAAGGATTATCCGCTGGTGCTGGATGCTCTCCAGCGAGAGACCCTGGAAACCCAGGACGAGGCTCTGGTGGACCTGTACCGCAAGATCCGTCCGGCCGACACCCCGACCCCGGAAGCCGGCAAGAACCTGCTGGATTCCTTCTACTTCAACACCAAGCGTTACGACCTTGCCCGCGTGGGCCGCTACAAGATCAACCGCAAGCTTGGTCTTGAGGCCGATTTCAATGACCGCTCCCTGCACCGGGAGGACATCATCGCCACCATCAAGTACCTGGTGGCCCTGCACGACGGCGCCAAGACCTTCGCCGGCAAGCGCAATGGCGAGGACATCGACCTGCGCGTGGACGTGGATGATATCGATCATTTCGGCAACCGTCGCATCCGTCAGGTCGGCGAGCTGATCCAGAACCAGCTGCGCACCGGCCTGAGCCGTATGGAGCGCGTGGTGCGCGAGCGCATGACCACTCAGGACGCCGAGGCCATCACCCCGCAGTCCCTGATCAACATCCGCCCGGTGAACGCCACCATCAAGGAGTTCTTCGGCACCTCCCAGCTCTCCCAGTTCATGGATCAGAACAACCCGCTCTCCGGTGTGACGAACAAGCGTCGTCTCTCCGCTCTGGGCCCCGGTGGTCTGTCCCGTGACCGCGCCTCCATGGAAGTGCGAGACGTGCACCCCTCCCACTTCGGTCGTATGTGCCCGATTGAATCCCCTGAAGGCCCGAACATCGGTCTGATCGGTTCTCTGGCTACCTTCGGCCGTGTGAACCCGTTCGGCTTCATCGAGACCCCGTACCGTAAGGTCGTCGACGGCCACGTGACCGACGAGGTCGAGTACATGACCGCAGACCGCGATCTGGACCACGTCATCGCCCAGGCCAACCAGGAACTCGACGAGAACGGCAACTTCGTGCAGAAGTCCGCTCTTGCCCGAGTCGGCGAGGAAGAGGCAGTCGATGTGCCGGTGAGCTCCGTCGATTACATGGACGTCTCACCGCGCCAGATGGTCTCCCTCGGTGCCTCCCTGATCCCGTTCCTGGAGCACGATGAGGGCCACCGTGCACTGATGGGTACCAACATGCAGCGTCAGGCCGTGCCGCTGATCGAGTCCGAGCGTCCGCTGGTGGGCACCGGTTCCGAATGGCGCGCAGCCAACGATTCCGGCGATGTGATCAAGTCCGACAAGGACGGCGTGGTGACCTACGTCTCCGCCGACCTGATCCGCGTGATGAACGACGATGGCACCACCAGCTCCTACAAGCTGGCCAAGTTCCAGCGCTCCAACCAGACCACCTGCTACAACCAGCGCCCGATCGTGCATGACGGCGAGCGTGTGGAGGCCGGCTCGGTCATGGCCGATGGCCCCGCAATCCAGAACGGCGACCTGGCTCTGGGCAAGAACCTGCTCATCGCCTTCATGCCGTGGAACGGCTACAACTACGAGGACGCCGTGATCATCTCCCAGCGCCTCGTGCAGGACGACACGCTCTCCTCCATCCACATCGAGGAGTACGAGATCGACGCACGTGAGACCAAGCTCGGCGCCGAAGAGATCACCCGCGACCTGCCGAACGTCGGCGAGGACGCCGTGGCAAACCTCGACGAGCGCGGCATCATCCGCATCGGCGCCGAAGTCGAGGCCGGCGACATCCTGGTCGGCAAGGTGACCCCGAAGGGCGAGACCGAGCTGACCCCGGAGGAGCGACTGCTGCGCGCCATCTTCGGCGAGAAGTCCCGCGAGGTGCGCGACACCTCCCTGCGCGTGCCTCACGGCGAGACCGGCACCGTCATCGGCGTCAAGGAGATCACCCGCGAGGATGCCGAGGAGGACGGCGACGAGCTGCCCAACGGCGTGAACCAGATGATCCGCGTCTACATCGCCCAGCACCGTAAGATCACGGTGGGCGACAAGCTCTCCGGCCGCCATGGCAACAAGGGCTGCATCTCCCGCATCCTGCCCGAAGAGGACATGCCATTCCTCGCCGACGGTACCCCGGTGGACATCATGCTGAACCCGCTGGGCGTGCCTTCTCGAATGAATCTGGGCCAGGTGCTCGAACTGCACCTCGGCTGGATCGCCCACGCCGGCTGGGACATCTCCCTCGACCCGAACCTGGAAGCCGAATGGAAGAAGCTGGTGCCGGCAGGCGCCGAGAAGGCCGAACCGGGCACCCCGGTGGCCACCCCGGTGTTCGACGGCGTCAAGCCGGAAGTGCTCAAGGGCCTGCTGTCCACCACGCTGCCGAACCGCGACGGCGACCGCCTCGTGGGCCCCGACGGCAAGGCGACCCTGTTCGACGGCCGTACCGGCGAACCGTACACCAAGCAGATCTCCGTCGGCTACATGTACATGCTGAAGCTGCACCACCTGGTCGACGACAAGATCCACGCACGCTCCACCGGTCCGTACTCCATGATCACCCAGCAGCCGCTTGGTGGCAAGGCCCAGTTCGGTGGCCAGCGCTTCGGCGAGATGGAGGTGTGGGCCCTTGAGGCCTACGGTGCCGCCTACACGCTGCACGAGATGATGACCACCAAGTCCGATGACGTCGACGGCCGTGTGCGTGTCTATGGCGCCATCGTCAAGGGTGATAACCTGCCGCCGGCAGGCATCCCTGAGTCCTTCAAGGTGCTCCTGAAGGAAATGCAGTCCCTGTCCCTCAACGTCGAAGTGCTCAACGCCGAAGGCGTGGCCATCGACATGAAGGACGAGGAAGACGATCCGGTGAGCTCCACCGACGACCTGGGCTTCAACATCGGCGCCCGCCCGGACGCGGCCGCCAAGGAAGACCAGAAGGTCGACGAGCCCGAATACCAGTGATCCCACGGGCCGCATGCCCGATTACGATGCCCCCGGCATCGGCCGGTCTCAACGGTATGAGACCGGCCCCGGGGCAGCCCGATCGATATGCGGCTCCACACAGCGTGAACGAAACATTTTCAACAAGGAACGGATTTATAAGTGCTGGACGTCAACGCATTTGACAAGCTTCGCATCGGCCTGGCCACTGCAGACGATATCCGCGGCTGGAGCCACGGCGAGGTCAAGAAGCCTGAAACCATCAATTACCGTACTCTGAAGCCCGAGAAGGACGGTCTGTTCGGTGAGCAGATCTTCGGTCCGACCCGCGACTGGGAGTGCGCCTGCGGCAAGTACAAGCGTGTGCGCTTCAAGGGCATCGTCTGCGAGCGTTGCGGCGTCGAAGTGACCCGCAGCCGCGTGCGCCGTGAACGCATGGGCCACATCGAGCTGGCCGCACCCGTGACTCACATCTGGTTCTTCAAGGGTGTGCCTTCCCGTCTCGGCTACCTGCTGAACGTCACCCCGAAGGATCTGGAGCGCGTCATCTACTTCGCCTCCTACATGGTCACCGAAGTGAACGATGAGGAACGCCACAACGACCTGCCCGGCCTGCAGGACGAGTTCGACTCCGAGATCTCCCGTCTCGAGCAGCGTCGTGACGCCGATATCGAAGCCCGCGCCAAGAAGGTGGAGGAGGATCTCGCCGCTCTCGAGGAGGCTGGCGAGGCCAAGGGCCCGGCCCGCGCCAAGCTGCGCAACGGAGCCGAGCGCGACATGGCAGCCATTCGCACCCGTTACAACGACCAGATCGCCCGCGTGGACGCCGTCTTCGACAAGTTCAAGAAGCTCAAGCCCGGCGACATGGTCGATGACGTCGATCTGTGGCGTGAGATGCAGGATCGCTACGGCGACTACTTCGACGGCTGCATGGGCGCCGAGGCCATCAAGAAGCGCCTGCAGTCCCTCGACCTCGAAGCCATCTCCAAGGAGCTGCGCGAGGAGATCAAGGACGCTTCCGAACAGCGTAAGACCAAGGCGCTGAAGCGCCTGAAGGTCGTCAACGCCTTCCTGACCACCGGCAACAAGCCGGAGGCCATGGTGCTCGACGTGATCCCGGTCATCCCGCCGGATCTGCGGCCGATGGTCCAGCTCGACGGTGGCCGTTTCGCCACCTCCGATCTGAACGACCTGTACCGTCGTGTGATCAACCGCAACAACCGTCTGAAGCGACTGATCGAGCTCGGCGCCCCCGAGATCATGCTCAACAACGAGAAGCGCATGCTTCAGGAGGCCGTCGACTCGCTGTTCGACAACGGTCGTCGTGGCCGCCCTGTCACCGGTGCGTCCAACCGCCCGCTCAAGTCCCTGTCCGACATGCTCAAGGGTAAGCAGGGTCGTTTCCGCCAGAACCTGCTCGGTAAGCGAGTCGACTACTCCGGCCGTTCCGTGATCGTGGTCGGCCCGTCCCTGCGTATGCACCAGTGCGGTCTGCCGAAGCCGATGGCCCTCGAGCTGTTCAAGCCGTTCGTCATCAAGCGCCTCGTCGACCTGAACTATGCACAGAACATGAAGTCCGCCAAGCGTCTGGTCGACCGCGGCGACTCCGAGGTGTGGGGCGTGCTCGAAGAGGTCATCTCCGAGCATCCGGTGCTCCTCAACCGTGCACCTACGCTGCACCGTCTGGGCATTCAGGCCTTCGAACCGATCCTGGTGGAAGGCAAGGCCATCCACCTGCCGCCTCTGGCCTGCGCCGCCTTCAACGCCGACTTCGATGGCGACCAGATGGCAGTCCACCTGCCACTGTCCGCCGAAGCCCAGGCTGAGGCACGCTCCCTGATGATGGCCTCCGACAACATCCTGAAGCCGGCCGACGGCCACACCGTGACCATGCCGTCCCAGGATATGATCCTCGGTCTGTACTACCTGTCCACCGTCATCGACGGTGCCAAGGGCCAGGGCCGCGTGTTCTCCTCCCTCGAGGAGGCCGAGATGGCTCTCGACCGTCACGAGATCGACATGCAGGCCAAGGTGCTTATCCGCCTGCCCAAGACCTTCACCCTCCCGAAGAACTGGGAGCCCGGCGAAGTCAAGGTGGTCGACCCGCGCGACGGCGAGACCGGCGTGGCCAAGGAAGAGCGTCTGCACGACGGCACCGTCCTGTTCGCGACCTCATATGGCCGCATCCTGTTCAACGAGACGCTGCCGACCGACTATCCGTTCGTCAACGAGCAGGTGGCCAAGGGTCGCCTGTCCAAGATCGTCGATGACATCGCCATGCGTTACTCCACCCAGCAGGTGGCTGCGACGCTGGACGCCCTGAAGGACCTCGGCTTCACCCGCGCCCCGTGGTCCGGCGTGTCCTTCGCCTTCTCCGACGTGAACGAGCCGCCTGAGCGCGACCAGAAGATCGCCGAGTTCGAAGCCAAGGCCGACAAGGTCAATGCCAACTACGAGATGGGTCTGCTGACCGAGGAGGCCCGCCGTCAGGAGCTCATCGACCTGTGGACCGAATGCACCGCCGAGGTGTCCAAGGAAGTCGAAGACAAGTTCGACCCGACCTCCAACCTGGCCATCATCGTGCAGTCCGGTGCACGAGGCAACATGATGCAGATCAACCAGATCGCAGGCATGCGTGGCCTCGTGGCCAACCCGAAGGGCGAGATCATTCCTCGTCCTGTGAAGTCCAACTACCGTGACGGCCTGTCCGTGCTGGAGTACTTCATCTCCCAGCACGGCGCGCGTAAGGGTCTGGCCGATACCGCACTGCGTACCGCAGAATCCGGTTACCTGACCCGTCGTCTGGTGGATGTCTCCCAGGACGTCATCGTCCGCGAAGAGGACTGCGGCACCAAGGCCGGCCTCATGATCCGCGTGGCCGACCGCGACGCCGACGGCAACTTGAACCTCGTCAAGGCCGCCGACGGTGGCCCGTACTCCCGTCTGCTCGCCGCCGATGTCATCGACCCGGCCGACGGCAAGACCGTGCTGTACAAGCGTGACGACGCCCTGTCCATGGACGTGCTCAACGACCTCGTGGCCCACGGTGTGGAAGAGGTCAAGTGCCGTTCCGTGCTGACCTGCGAATCCAAGCGTGGTGTGTGCTCCAAGTGCTATGGCTGGTCCCTGGCCACCAACACTCTGGTCGATGTCGGCGAAACCGTCGGTATCGTCGCCGCCCAGTCCATCGGCGAGCCTGGTACCCAGCTGACGCTGCGTTCCTTCCACTCCGGTGGCGTCGCCGCAGCATCCGATATCACGCAGGGTCTTCCTCGTGTCACCGAGCTTTTCGAAGCCCGTACCCCGAAGGGTGAGGCTCCGATCACCGAGTTCGCCGGCACCATCAAGATCATGGAGAACGATCGCGGTCGCCAGATCATCCTGACCCCGGACGCCGATTCTGGCGCACCGAAGGAAGACGGCGTGATCAAGCCGATCACCTACCAGGTCTCCAAGCGCGTTCCGCTCAAGGTGGCCGATGGCGATCACATCAAGGTCGGCACCCAGCTGGTCGAAGGTTCCGTGGATCCGAAGAAGATCCTCACCATCCTCGGCAAGCGCGCCGCTCAGGTCAACATCGTGGAGGAAGTGCACACCGTGTACCGCTCCCAGGGGGTGGACATCCACGACAAGCACATCGAGGTCATCGTGCACCAGATGACCCGTCGCGTGACCATCATCGACTCCGGCGACACCGACCTGCTGCCGGGCGAGCTGGTGGACAACGCTCGCTTCCGCGAGATCAACCGCAACGTGGTCAAGAACGGTGGCAAGCCTGCGGTCGGCCGTCCTGCCCTGATGGGTATCACCAAGGCATCCTTGGCCACCGATTCCTGGCTGTCCGCCGCCTCCTTCCAGGAGACCACCCGCGTGCTTACCGAAGCCGCGCTCTCCGAGAAGGTCGATGACCTCAAGGGCCTCAAGGAGAACGTCATCATCGGTAAGCTCATCCCGGCCGGTACGGGTCTTGCCCGTTACCGCAACGCTGTGGTGGAGCCTGACAAGGCCATCCGCGACACCATCTACCCGAACTTCGGTCTGGGTGGTGACAACGATCTCGGCGATGCGAGCTTCTCCGACTCCGATCTGTCCGATCTGAACTTCTCCAACTTGGAGTTCGGTGATCTGAAGCTCGGTGACGACTTCAACCCTGACGATTTCTACTCCGATCAGGGCGATTTGACTGACGGTGATGATGCGCAGCAGTGAGCGCTGATTGACCGATGACAGGTCGATGACGGGTGTCGGGCGTTTGCCTGGCACCCGTCATTTGTTAGCGAGACAGACCACTAGGGTTTGTCACAGGTCTGTCACAGGTCTGTCACATTTGGGTCAGCTTGAAGAAGAGGTCGCCCAGACGGACCGTTGCCGGAATATCGAGACGCATCGGTGTGCCCGCTGGCACTTGGGTTTCATGGTTGCCCCGGATGATGTAGGTGCCGTTCAAAGAGTCACAATCCTCAATCCAAAGCCGCCCTTGGTCGTCGATGCTGAGCGTCGCATGGGTGCGGGAGGTCGTGCGCGTCGGATCGTCGATTCGTGCGATGGTGAAGCCCTGCAACGAGTTCAGCGCCGGTTTGCGTCCGAGAAGGGTATTACGGCTCACTGTGATGTTTTGACCCGTCGTGTCGTTATGCAGCACGAATCGGTGGGGTGCTTCTGATGGTTGTGCGGCACTGCTCGGTGGTGAAGTATGGTTGGGCTGTGCCGTGATGATTGGCCGCGCAGAGCTGGCTGGTTGTGCGATGCTGGCTGGTTGCGCGGTGCCGGCTGGTTGTGCGGTGCCGGCTGGTTGTGCGGTGCCGGCTGGCTGCTTCGCGGTGTTCGGCCGCATGATGCCGTTCGGCTGCACCCCGTCTGCCAGCGGGGTTTTGTTCGGCTGTTGCTTGCGTATTGGCTGGGGTAGTGGATGGCTGACATCGCTGGTCTTCACATCGTCGGCATACCATCCGGGTTCAGGTGCCGGTGGATAGGGAAGTATGGCCATGATTACTGTCCTTTGTTGTTAGCCTGTGACTGCTTTGCGGCATGTCGTCGGTGTAGTGCGCCGGCGATGAACGCTACCTCCTGGAGGCCAGCGCCGCATCGATGTCGGGATCGCCCAGTTGTCGGAGCCAATCCAGCAGTGCCGGATACGTGTTGGGATTGCGGGCTATGCAGGCGCGCAGTTCAGGCGCATATTGTGCGATCTGTGCGATGGTCATCTGGTCGGTGGTGGTCAGTGCCTGCTGCACCGTGAATCCATATGGGTTGGTGGGCACCGGCTCTTTGGCTGCTGGCGATTGAGCTTCACGCTGGGACTGGAATTCGTGAGTGGCGGAATTTGCGGCATTTGCGGCGGAACTCACGGAGGATTTTGCAGCGGCATCTGCAACGGAACTTGCAGCACCCGCAGCGGCATTCGCGGCAGCTGCAGCGGAATTCACAGCAGAACGCTCCGCCTCTTCTCGCTCGATGTCAGGTCGGTTCTGCACCGGCCCACCGATGGAATCGGCGGTAATGCCCAGTTGCGACAGCGTTTCACGGGCTCGGGCATCGCCGAACTCGGCGAGCCAACGTTTCAGTCCGGGGTAGCAACGGGGATTCACCGCCACATTGGCACCGAACTCCGGGTTCTCATAGGCGATTTTCGCCAATAGTATCGGATCGGCATCGGGATCTTGAACTGCAGCGACTGCGGTGTCATAGTCGACCATGGGACTGCCTCCTTGGAAGATTGCCTCCTTGCTCTCTACGATAATCGCGACTGTTGCCTATCCTGCCGTGTCGTTTCATGATGGGACTCAGCAGGATGGGCAGTGCGTACGCGCGTGGTACTGTCACGCCGGACTGCGTTGCGCGCAATCCCTTGTAGGGAAAGCATCGTGACGAGTCGCCTCAGCCGAGGCAACGAATGCAACAGTGCTGCACGCGCCGCATCAACCTGGTTCCAATACCTATCGGCTTGTGCCGGTGGTATGTCTTGGCCGGAGAAGGTGACATAATCTGCGTCCCGGCTCAGTTGCTGCAACAATTTCGGCGATGTATGCAGTTCGTGGGCTATGCCGTTCGCCTGTTCGCGTCTGGTGCCGCGTACGGAAACGCCGCTTTGCAAGGCCAGTGTACGGACGGCCTCCCATCCCGCGGCCACACGCGTTTTCGGAGAGCCTCGACGTCTTGCGCGGGCCAGTAGCAAAGCCTTATAGGCGAGAATCATCGTGCAGACGAGGATGAGTGCCCATAGTGGACTGCCATACACGAGTATTGGACGGGCGATGTGCCATACGCGGTCCCAAACCGAGCTGGCCGGCGGATCGGCGTCCACGCCCGACAGTGAGCTCAGCCCTTTGGCCTGCGTCTGATCGCGCAGCGGATTGGTCAGTGGCACGGGTGGCTGCCGCACCAGTGTCTGCGGCTTTGGGGGAACCAGATTCTGAGTGTCGTCGGGGACCTTGGTCTCTTTGGGGGTGGGATAGAACGCCACCCAGCCGAAGTCGTTCAGTTTGATCTCCACCCATGCGGCGACGTCATTGCCGGTGAACGCAATGGTGGTCGTATGATCCGATGTGGTGGTACGGGACTTGGAAATGCTGCCGTCGCTGTCTTTGGGCAGGAATCCCATGACCACTCGGGAGGGTATGCCCAATTCGCGTGCCATCAAAGCCATTGCCGATGCATATTGTTCGGAGTCGCCCACCATTGCCGTGCCCGTGAGCAGCGCGTTGATGCGATAGCTGCCATGTCCTGCTGCGGACGGGTAGTCGCCTTGCAGCCCGTGCGAGAACCAGCCGGAGTCTTTCAGTGCCTTGGTGATGGTCTCGGCGGCGGCGCCACCGGTGGCCTGTCCGCCGGCCACAGCGGTGGCGAACTTGCCGACGGCATCCGGTACATCGTCGGCCGGCGGCTGATCGATGTGTGCGGCTGGTGCATTGCTGATTTGCGATGCGCTGGGAACAGTGGGGAGGACGCCGGATTCGCTATAGGTCATGTCTGCACGCAGGCCGGCGGCGAAAATAGCGGAATCGGTGCCGGAATTGTAATAGAACGAATCGGCATCGTCGCTTGTGGTAAATCGAACACGGGTGGCGGCACCGGCCAAGGGTAGCCACGTGTCGCCGAGCCCTTGATGTACATGGAAGGTGGCGGTGAATGGCTTGCCCCGTTCATCTGTGGCGATGGATGAGCCCACCCGGCGATAATCGGAGGAATCCGATGCCTGGGCGGAATCGGACAGATTCCACACCGAACCATCGAAGCGGTCCATCACGGCCAGGCGCACCGGTGTCCCGGCGGGCAGGCCGGTGACGCTTAGGAGCACGTCATCCTTGTGGTTCTTGAAGTATGAACGCATCCCGCTTAACGGGCTGGTGTAGTCATACGGGTTGATCGGCGGCTCATAATGATCCCGCAGTATCAAGCGATGCTGCGGAATGGCTATCGTTCCTGCGATCGCCAGGGTGGCGGCGAGGGCCGGAATGATTAGTGAGGGAACCCATCGCTTCCATTCCAGGAATCCCACGCGCCACGACAGCCAGACAATGAGCAGTATGGCGGTTATGATGCCGCTGGTTGCACGATGCCAGCCGGTACTGGTCCCCAACAGCGCGCATGATGCCATGGCCGCAGCCAATGGCAGGGCACTGACCAGCGAGAGCCAGGCGTTGGACGACACGGCGAATGATCCCGCCAGAAAAGTCAGCAGAAGGCCCATGCTCCATACAGCCATCAAGGAGCCATCTGCGGTGCCGACGGGAGGATCGATGGAAATCAGGTATGTAAAGGAGCCAAGCATGGCATACCAGCCTTGGCTTATCGTATCAAGACTGGGGATTACGTGGGCGATGGTGGTGTGAGGAAGTGTGATGATCGGCCCGAGAAGGAACTGGGAGCCGGCGAGGAACACCAGTTGCCACCATAATCGCAATGACGGCACCAGTCCGGCGAATGTGATCACGGCGCCAAGCAGGGTGGCGGTGATTGCGGTGATGGCCCATGCCGCAGGGTCGCCGTATACGTCGATGAGATTTGACAGTGACAGCAACATCAGGATGACGATGACTGCGAGACTGCCGATGCTGGCGGTTCGCGACTGCCGTGTGGCGCTCGCCGCATGGCGTGTGCCGTTGCCGATTGTCCAGATCGCCGATTGGGGAGAGTCCGCCCATGAACCGGTGTCTGAGGTGTTGGCGGACAGGCGGGGCAAAAGACGGGTGGATAGGCGGGAGAGTATGTCGGCTGTCATGTGAGGGCCTTCATGATGAGGGGAAGGTCATCCAGTTCGCCCACCGTCGCCAGAGTGAAGCGGGCGAACCGTTCCATGGAGCGATATGCGCCTACGCTGGCTTGCAGCACCACGCACTTGGCTGATGGGGGTAATGCCTGAGTGGCTTGCTTGAGCTGATCGACGGTGATGAGAGAACCCACGACGAACATGTAGCATGAGGCGTCGGGCGAGTGCTCCAGAGTGCTCTGTACGGGATTGAGATGGTCTTGACTCTGCCGGCTCGGTGCGATGCCGCTGGCTTCGTCAAGCAGCAGCATCGCATTGCGCGGGCGGACGTGTCTGGTTCCGGCATGCGTGGAGACGGGTCTATGCTGTGCAAGACATGCGACGCCGATGGACGCATGGATGGAGACCCCCAGTTCGAATTCCTGTGCTGTGGCGTATCCATCAGGATTGACGCTGATGGTCAGCGAGGTGTCTGTGCGTTTCGTGGCCTCATACTGACGGATCATCAGGGAGCCGGTTTTTGCCGAGCTCAGCCAATGCACGTTGCGCACATCATCTCCGGGCGTATACTCACGCAACCCGTGGAAGTCGAGGTCGTCATCGACGATCTGTCCGGAAGGACGCCCTTCCAGGTCGCGGGGAATGCCCGCATTCACTGAACGCAGCGGAATTGTTTTCGGATGGATGTAGACGATGATGCGCTCGGCCAATCGTTTGTCATGGCGAATCAGTCCGAAGGGGTCCCCTTTGCGGATGTGCAACGGTCCGATGGGCAGGGCGGCGCGTTGCAGGGCGCGGAATGCCAGCTCGGTGCGTTTGGCTTGCCGTGGCGCCAGCATGGGGATGCTGAACCATTCATGTTCGTCTCCGATGGGCAGGCTGCCTTGCGCGCTGGCCGTGGCTGCGGCACTGGTGTTGTCGATATCAATGGTGATGCGTATGTCGTCACCCACGGTCACGCGTTGATTTGACGCGCTGATATGTGCGGTGAAACTGGTGTTGCCCAGGGACAGTACGACCGCGACGATGAGCATCACTGCGGCCGTGATGCCGAAAGCGAGCAGCTCATGCCATCCGAGCCATGCGAACGATCCGAGGCAGGCTGCGGCGCTCAGCCCTACCGCCCATCCGAGCGGGGAGATGCAGGCATTGACAGCATGGGCGATATGTCTGACCGCATTGACGAACATGCGCCTGGGATGTATGCGTGACGATGAATGCGGCATGGTGCTGGATCGAATACTCATGGCCGTGTCCTTCAGGTGCTCAACGTGGGCGTCGGCACATCATTGAGAATCTGCGTGATCAGACGCTCTGCGGAGGTGCCGTCGAACGAGGCTTCGGGGGCAAGCACGATGCGATGGGCCAGAACGGGTATGGCAAGTTCGGTGATGTCATCGGGTATCACATAGGCCCTGCCATCGGCTGCGGCCCAGATTCGGGCGCATCGCGCGAGCGCCAGGGCGCCGCGCATCGACGATCCCACAGCGATGCGCTCGTTATGGCGCGTCGCCTCGACCAGGCGGACGATGTATTCGCGGATGGAGTCATCGATATAGACGCTGGTGGCGGTTTCCCGCATACGCAGCACGTCATCGCCGGTGAGCACCGGGGAGACGGTCCGTGCGCGGTCGACCACGTCGATCTGCCTGAGCAGGTCCACCGATACGTCATGGCCGGGGTAGCCGATCGATGTCTTGATAAGGAAGCGATCCATTTGCGCTTCAGGCAGGGCGTATGTGCCAAGCTGCTCTATCGGGTTCTGTGTGGCAATCACCATGAACGGTTGCGGCACCTGATGCGAGACCCCATCCACAGTGACGTTCTGCTCCTCCATGACCTCCAGCAACGCCGATTGGGTTTTCGGGGAAGCGCGGTTGATCTCATCCGCCAGCACTATGGATGCGAACACCGGCCCGTTGCGGAATTCGAATTCGCCATGCTTCTGGTCGTAATAGGTGATTCCTACCACGTCGGATGGCAGAAGATCGGGGGTGAATTGGATGCGTTTGAAACTCGCGGATATGGAATTGGCCAGTCCGCGAGCCAGTTGTGTTTTACCGGTACCGGGATTGTCTTCAAGCAGGACATGTCCGCCGGCCAGAAGGGCGGTGACGCATAGTCTGATCGGCATGGTCTTGCCTACGACCACGGTGCCGATGCTGTGTACTAGCCTGTCGTAGGAGTTCTGGAACGCGGCTATCTGCGGTGTCGATTGTTCCAGCATGCTGGTCGTTGCCTCTTCGACGACCGAGGTCTGGGCCATGGTGTCTTCCGTCTTGCCTGAGATGGTTTCCGGCGTGCCGGAAGGGGTGCGCGGTGCTGTGCCGGAAGGGTTATGCGGTGCCGCGTCGGAAGGGTTATGCGGCAGTCGGCTGATCCTCGTGCTGTCCGATATCCGAGTGGCATCTGAAAGCCGTGTCTCGTCGGTGATCTGTTCGCTATGCTCGCTCATACGTTCTCCCGATGTGTGATGTGTGAAGTGTGATGTGTGAAGTGTGATGTCGTGCGGAATGAATCAGGGATTTGATGGTCTGGGGGTTGTTTTGCTCGGGGTGTCATTGGAGATGTTCCCGTCTGCGCCGACGTTTGTCGGTGTGTTCGCCAGACCGAGAATCCATGGATGCCGTGCAAGGTCGCTGACGCTGGATGAGGCACGCAGCGACAATGGTTGTTCATTCGGAGTCGCTGGTGGTCGGGTCGTATACCGCTTTGTGGCGCCATTGTGCGTGACGGTGTTGTGATCTGCATTATGGTGTTCTTTGACGCTGATATGCCGACCGATGCCGGCATGGGGGTCGTCATCGTCATCGACACCAACGGGGTTGACGGTCGGGACGGTGCCTGTATCGGCTGATGAGGCAGCGCGCATCCCTTGGATCGTGCCGCCTTGTGCCGTGTTGTCGAGCCCCTGCAGGCCATTGTCTCCGGTCACCTTGACGCTCCATACGTATGTGGTCTCCTGTGGAAGACCGGTGACATCCAACGGTTGCCCGGGAATCCATGTGAATGGTCGGTCGTTGATGATGATCTGGATGCTTGCTGCCTTGCCGAAGGTGTTCACCGAGCCTCCGGACACATTCACCACGTGCTCATTGTCTCCCCAGCGTAATTCATATGGTGCGGTGATGGCTGCGCGGACTTGGTGGACATATGGTTGTCCTGAGGATGGTCCGCCCTCTGCGGCCGCGCTCGCCGTGCCGTTCAGTTTCTGCTGCACAGATGCATGGTTGCAGGTGGCCCAAGGCTGCATAGCGAATGAATACGATGTCTCGTCCGTGGTTTCGGCCGTGCCTATACCGTCTGCCGTGACGATGAATGATTGTGCAAGTCCCTGTCTGCTCCAGCGCACGGTGCATTGGTCGGCCGCTCCCGAAGTGCTCACGTCGGAAGGTGCTTGAATGGCGTATGCCGGCGTGAACGTGGTGGTCGCGGTTGCGCCTGTGGCATCGCGTTGTGGATTGACTGTTGCTTTTATCGTATATTCGGTGGTGTTGAGTGCGGCTTGCGGCACAGTGAATGTGGCGCTGCCGCCATTGCAGTCCACAGTGGTGTCCACGAGCTGGCCGATGACGTCGATGCCTTTGCACCCCGCGTTCCGGTTGTCGTTGGCATGCGAAGTCACTGTCACTGTGGTGCCCACGTTGGACACGGTGACGGTCGGGGCATCGGGGTCTGCCCATATGCTTGCGGGATCCGAGGCTGCGGATTCCGGCCCCCAGTTGGTCGCGTTGTGGGCTCGGACCGTTGCAGTGACCGCAGTGCCGTCCGTGATGTCGTTGGTGTTGAAATCGAATGTTGCGCTGGTGCTGGTCCCACCCGTCTCTTTGCTCTGGGTGGCCCCTGCGCCAGTGACAGTCACCGTATAGTTGTCCACTGCGCTGAAGTCGCCTTGAGGAGCGGACCAAGTGACTGTCGCTTTTCTGTTGCCTCCTTCGACGGCGACGTGCGATGGGGCGTTGGGTGCCTTATCGGGTGTGGCCGTGACGGCGACGGATGGTGCGGACCAACCGACTTCGTTCCTGGCGCTCACGGTGAATGAGTATGTCGTACCGTTGGCCAGGCCGGTGATCTGGCAGGAGGTCACTGCGCCACAGGACCGTTCACCGCTTCCTCCTCCCGTCCATTGCACTCGATAATCGGTTATCGGACTGCCGTTGGCTGATCCCGCAACCCAGCTGAGGGTAACTGCGCCGTCTTGAGCGGTACCGGCGACGGGAGAGAGCAGTGGGGTGTCCGGCTTGTCCACGACAGAAGCCGTGATGCTGCCTGTGACCTCACGTTCCTTGGACTTGGTGCCGTCTTGGACGGTGATGAGCACCGTATGCGAGGAGGCGCCGATATCGGAGGCCGCAGACAGTTCGATGATTCCTGACTTGCCGCATGCGGTCACGAACAGTTTGGATGCATCGTCTGTGCGGCAGCTGACTACGGTCAACGCCGAGTGGGGGAAGGGGTTGTATGCTCCATCTAGCATGTCCACTGTCGCGGAAGCCCCGGCTTTGATGGTGATGTCCCTGTTGCCGACGTGAGCCAGCGGTTGTGTGGATACTGCTACCCGCACAGTGAGTCCCGCATGTACGACGCCTTTGCTGTAGGTGATGGTAACCGGTACGGATGCCGTGGTGCCGGGTGCCGCGTCGATGGTCGCCGTGATGGTGAGCAGACCGGTCGAAGATACGGTGGCGGTGACCGGGCCGGATGCGATTCCGCCGGAATATGAGTATTGCTTGTCGTTTTCCTCAAGACCCGTCGGCGCATGGGTGAGAGCGGTCAGGTCGATGGTCGTCGTTGTCGCACCTGCCTCCACATCAATGGTGGGGGAGGAGAACGTGGGTGGCGGGACAGTGCGCCCGAGCACTGTGATCTGCAATGTGATGACAGCCGAATTGATGATTTTCGCCTTGGAACCGTGTTTGCCGTCCACTGCGGTGAAGGTGATGGAGGCCGGGCCGGCATAGTCCTGATCTGCGGTGAACTTCAGTGTCGTGCTGTTGACATACAGGTCGGAATTCATGGATTTGGTGGCGCTTACGGAATCGGCGTTCGTGATATACGCTTCCTTGCCGGCGCCTACACGCACATAGTCATTGATGTTGATTTCAATGGTCTCACCTGCATTGACGTTGAGCGCTGGCGCCTTGGGACGCAATGTGGGCGGAAACACGCCATAGGCCGGTACCTGTATGAACGCGGTGGAAGTGATGCCGTATGTGGTGTTGGTCACCGTGTAGGGGACGGCACGAGCCTCATCAGTGAGATCGACGGAGATGATGGTCGAATGCTTGCCTCCGGTGACTCGCGCATGGTCCGAGGCGGAGGGATGTACCGCCACGGCCAGCTCGTCGGTTGTGCCCGAGGGATTGGCGATCCATTGTGAGACATCCACGTCGACCGATCGCTTGTCTATGGTGGCCGCAGAAGGAACGCGGTAATCGTATGCCGTTGGTGGCTCTATGGGGGCTTCAGGATTGACGGTGATGCTGAGCGTCGCCGTATCCGAAAGACCTGCCTTGTCCCGAACTGTGTAGGCGATGTACGCGGTGGTGGATTCGTCCGGCGTGGTGAAGGTGATGGCGTTGTCCTGAACCGTCGCGTTGCTGACGCCTTGTGCCTGTATGGTTTGATCGACAGTCAGGTCCGTATTGTCTCCGGAGATGTCGTTCTGGGCCACCGGTACGGTGGCGGTGGTATTGGGGCGCAGGGCGATGGCGTCATCTCTTGCATAGACCCCCGAATCAGAGGTTCCTTGGAATACGCCTACGCGAATCTGTGCTTGCGCACGTTGGCCGGTCCAATCCTCTACGGCATAGGAGAAGGTGTCGGTGCCAGATGAATCCGGGTACGCCTCATAGACCAGATAGTCGGACCCGATTTCCGAAATGCGTCCCAATGAGGGAGCCTTGTTCCCCAATCCGAGTAGCTGGTCGTCATCGCCGTCCGCATCGATGCCGGTCAGGGTGATGGGAATTCGGACCTTGTGACCGGCGGCCACCTGAGCTTCGGTGTTGTGCGGGGTTGGAGGCGCCTTGCTTTCGGCATTACTGGCATGCACGGTTATGGTGATGGTGGCCGATGCCGCATTGCCGCGGTTGTCTTCCACGGTATAGGTGATGGGGAAGACGCCGGTATCCTGTGATGCCTGATATCGAACGGTGTCCGCCGAGACGAAGGCCAGGCCTTTGAATGTGTTGCTGTCATATTGCAGCTTGTTCTTCAACCGTATGGTGGTTCCGTCCGGATAGTCCACATGGTCCAGCACATCCACTGACACAATGCCGCCTGTACGTACTTGGGCATTGATATTGCCGGCTTTCGGAGTGGAAGTGGCGACGGTCAGAGCAGGTGGCTGCAATACGATGGTGCCTGTGGACGTGCCTGCGGCATTCGCCGCGATATACGTGATGGGCACGGGCGAGGTGGGTATCTGACGGGCGGTGATGTATACGCGCTTATGGCTCACCAGCCCCACTTTGATGCTTGAATCTGCCGGGGCACTCACGGAGGTGACGGATAGTATGCCGCCCATGGGGTCGACATCGTTGGAGAGAGGTTCCACAATCGCCGTATTCCCGGCACTGAGCAACGCCACGTCGTTGGCGGCGACCGGTTTCGCGGCCTCTCCGGCGACAGGTCGTACATCGACGCGCGCCAGGCCGTTGGTGGTATTCGATCCTTGGGCAATCGTATAAGGCACGTAATAGGTCCCCGGCTCGGAGGCCGTGAATGCAATCGACATGTCAGCCGTGTTGGTGGTTGTCGTCGCATTGTTCGGTGTATCCACTTGGTTGAGCTGTGCAGGCTGCACGGAAGTGCCATGCACGTATGGGACAAGGTCGATGATGGTCTCTATGCCGGGGGCTGCGGTCTTGACGACTGGATCGATGATTGCCGACAGCGTGTTTGCCGGCTTGATGGTGAAATACAGCGTGCCGTTTCCGGTGGCCTCGCCGTCGGAAACAGTGACTGTGACGCCTATTCGGCCTGAGGTCTGGGAGCCGGCGTTGAACGTCAGCTGTCCGTCTGCCCGTGTGGAGACCTGCACTTGGTCGCTGTTCTGCGGGACGGCCGAAACCAACGTCAGCGGGTCGCCGTCGGGGTCGGTGAAGCTGCCCAACGCATTGGCGTTGTAAGTTGCACCTTGCTCGATGCTGACCTCGGGGGGTGTATCGGATTGCACTGGCGCACGATTGCCTTGGTCCGTGAGCTCCACGGTCACGTTGGCGTTGGAGCTTTGGCCTCGACCATCGGAGATCTCATAGGAGAATGTCGCGGTCCCGGCGGGCGTGGAGGAGGCGTCCAATTGCAGATAGCGCCCATCATAGATGGGGGCGACTTTGACAGCTGCCCCGCTGACGGCGCTCACGTTGGTGATGCTGAGCACAGAGCAGTCCGTCTGCTCGTCATTGCGCAACACGTCAAGAATCTGCCCGCTGCCGGCACGTGCGCCTATGTGGTCGTCGGCGGCGTGAATCTCCCCGGATTGCGTGGAACACGACTTTGAGAATTCACGATGATTGTCGGCGGAATCGCTGTCGCTTTTGGTCTGTTCGGTGGTCTCGGTATGGATCCTGTTCCATTGGATTCGGATGACCTTGGTATTGCGGGCGACGTTCCATACATTGCCGGTGACCACGTCATTGAGCACGATGAGCCTGTGGTTGGTGCGGAACACCAATTCCGAGGTCCCGTCGACGGATTCGAGGGACTGCATATCGCGCTGCGATCCATTGGCCGCGCATATGCGGATATAGTTGTTCGTCTGTTGGCTCCACGCCGCATATACGCAATTGTTCATGGACGCTGGTTGGGCGGGATTGCCTGTGCCGCCTGTTTTGATGAATGTCGCTTTGTGGCTGGGGCCGAGATGGACTATGGCGAGTCCCTGCGTCGATGCGGCGGCAACCCATCCGGTTTGCTTGCCGTCTATGGAAGGTGACTGCAGGGTGAGCGGGCCTTCGGCATCCACGGTGGCTTGGCCGTCAAGGAACATCATCGTGTTTCCGGATGTGATTGCCGGGGTGTTGTCGATGACGGTGAAGCTGTCGGCAGGTTGTGGTTTTCCTCCTGATAACGATCCGATTTGCTGCGCAGATAGAGCGTGTGCATCCTTCAACATGAGTACCATGCCATCTGAGGGACGATATCCGTATACCTGTCCGGTGTCGGTCACGGCTATGCGTGCGCCAGTGCCCAGCGCCATCTGCGGGGCGGTTGTGTCCGGTGCCAGTGAATCGAGGTGGTCGGACGGCCCGGCCCATACGTTTCCGGTTCGTGTATTGAGGAACGCAAGGGTGCTTCCGCCCGACACGGCAGTGATATTGGGTGACGTATCAGTGGTGACTTCGGTGCCGAGGGTGGATGCCTTGATGGCGGTAGCACGTCTCGGTTCGGTGAGGATGGTATCGCCATTATGCTGGGCGATATCAAATCGTGGAGCCGATGACGAGATGCCCGCGTCCGCTTCCTGATTCCGGACATTGAACCGTGCGGCTTTTTGCTGATTGAGCGATGTGACCCATACGGTTCCATCATCCAATTGCACATGACTTCGCGTTGCCGCATTTACGATGATGGCCCCGACGACCAGTGTGAGCAGTACGAGAAGAGCGATCACCGGAAGGGCCCAGGATTGTTTCGCCGCAGGCGTCATGCGCCGCATGAAGGCATTCTTCCGCCTGTCCTGTTGGTGTGATGATGTGGCCATTGGCTTTCCTGAACTTTCATGTCCTGTGCACTAGCGTAGTGCGGTCTATGGGCGGACTGCGCAGGCTATGGCCGGATTCGCGGACATGTGCCTGTCGCTGCGGATGATGGAGACCTGAATGCAGGTCTGGGCGCCATCTTGAGGTGCGACCGAAATCGATGTCGCCGACGTGATAGTGGCTTGAGACCCGATGTCCGATGCATCGTTCTGTACGAATGACCAGGCGTAGCTGTCTCCCTGTTGTGGGCTTGGATTCGTCCAAGTGAACGTCACCGATGAGCCATCGACGGCATACTGGCCGGAGAGGTTCTGCGGAGAGGGAATCTGACCGTTCGCGGTGCCGGTGACGGTATCTTCGGCCTGATTGTTTTCCTTGCCCGGCATGTCCGCGTCCCGAGCATTCGCATGAGGTGCATGCGCCGAGGTGAACGACGGTGCCGCAATGATGACCGACAGGCATAAGGCGGCGATGACCGTGACCAGCGTGATTGCGATCGCGGTGCGTTTGCCCCAATGCCGGTGGGAAGGTCCGGACCCTTGATCGGTTGAGGTGCGACGTTGACGTGTGGTGTCGTCAGGGTATGCCGGTATGCCCTCTGCCGTTATCGCGGTGGTGTGCCCATATTCGGTTTGCTGAACACGCTGCATTGCTTGGGCGAATTCCAGCGCGGAGTAGTACCGCTGATCAGGTTCCTTGGCCAGCGCCTTGCCCAGTACGGATTCCACATTCGCGGGGATATCCGGTCGTTGTATGGGCGGCAATGGCGAGTTGATGATCAGGTCGGCAAGCTCTGCCTGCGTACGCGGGTGATAGGTGTGCTGATATGGCGAGTTTCCTGCCAGAAGGGCATACAACGTCGCTCCCAGGGAATAGATGTCTGCGGATTCGGATCCGTTGGAACGATGCTCTATGACTTCAGGCGGCGCCCAAGGCAGCGAAAACCCGGTATCGGTGTGGTCATAGGCGTCGGTCGAGATGCCGAAGTCGCTCAGCACTGGTACTCCCTGCGCCGTGATGAGGATATTGCTTGGTTTGATGTCATGGTGGATGATGTTGCTGCGGTGGGCGCAAAAGAGCGCTCCGGCAAGTTTGATGCCCAAATCGAGCACCTGATCGCAATCCATGGATCGCGATTGCACCTTGTCGCTATAGGAGCCCCCGGGCGCATATTCCATGACCATGTATCCGTGTCCGTCCGGGGTGATTCCGGCGTCGTAGACGGTCAGGATATATGGATTCGAAGAAAGCCTGGCCGTGAAGTTGGCCTCTCTGTGGAACGTGACCGCGGATGCGGAATCCAGTGCGGCATTGCTGACCTTGATGGCGACGGGGCGTTGCGGCATCTGTTGGTTGTAGAGGAAGACCGTTGCGGCGGCTCCGGAACCCAGCTGCTGCACGACATCATAGCCTGGCAGTTGCGGTGGTGCTATGGCAGTGGACATCAGAGCCTCCCCCTTGACGCTGGAATCATTGTTTCCCCCTGTGTGTTCAGGATACTGCCAGCATACGTGCATTCCTCAGGTGAGGTAAAAATTTTCCCTCTCGAAAAACAGGGCTTAGGCTTGAATCATGAATGAGAACCTGAACCCTGCAAGGCTGATTGATGAGCTCGAACGCGATGGCGCCTCGAGATTGGTGATAGGCGTGCCTGATGCGGGGAAAACGGAGTATGCCCTGCAGGTGATGCTTGAAGGCCTGCGCAGATATGGTGCATCCTGCGTGGTCATGACGGTCTCCAGCCGTGTCGTCGCCGACAGTCTGGGCAATCGTGTCATTCGCGAGTTGGGGGCGTCGGATCAGGTCAGGCCGGTCACCACGATTGGAGCGGTGGCGTTCCGTGTCATTGCATCGTCGCATGCGGCGCAAGGTCTTCCCGCGCCGCGCCTATTGAACGGAGCCGAGCAGGACGCGTTGCTGAGACGGGTGCTGGCTGTGCACGTAGGTCATGCGGTCGCGGGAGATGATTGCGGCACGTGCACGCTGTTGCGCGATTATTTCGCTCAGGCGCAATGGGCGTCCTTGGTAGTGGACGATCATGGGGCAGTGTCGGGCGGGTCGACCAGTGCCGATGTGTTTATGCAGGGCATCTCAGACACGTTTGTCAGCCAACTGCGTGACATGCTGGCGCGATTGGATGAACTGGGGGTCGGGCCTCATGAGGAGCCGGCTTTGCTGGATGCGGTTGCCGCCGATGACAGGCTGACGGTGCAATGGCGTCTGGCTTTTGCGCTTCGTCGGGAATATATCGAGGCTCAGCGTCAGGCGTATCCCGGTCAATACCGTGTGGATGCGTCATACCTGTTGGTGGATGGTGCGCGTGCAGTTCATGGAATACGCGCCTCGCATGTCAGTCAGGATGCCGTGGACATTCCCCGGTTGGTGGTGGTGGACGATGTGCAGGACATCACGTTGGCCGGTCTGCGTTTTCTGGAGGAGCTGCACCAGTCCGGGGTGTCGATAGTGCTGATTGGCAATCCGGATGAGGCTGTGCAGACTTTCCGTGGATCGTATCCGGAATATGTGATCCGGCGAGCCGTCACGGGCCCTCTGCAAGCGGTGGCGTTGCCCCTGCAACGGGACGTGGCTCCTGACCGGCATGAGGGCTACGCCGATGTGGTTGCATCACGGGTGTCGCTCTCCATCCCCTCTGAAGAGGAGGAGGAACTGCCGTTGTCACGACGCCCGGGCAAATTGGTTGCAGCATTGCGGGTTGCATCCCAAACTGGGCTGGAGCATGACGGAACAGTGCAGACCGGGCTCTACCGATCCGCCCGCGAAGAGCTTGATGACGTGGTGTGGCGCATCAAAAGAGCACATCTTGACCGACGGGTCCGATGGAACGATATGGCTGTCATTGCACACGACAATGCCACTGTGCGGTCGTTCGGCGAACGGTTGCGGCGCGATGGCGTGCCGGTGCGTTACTCTTCGGTCACGCGTCCATTGAAGGATGAATCCTTCATACAGGGGCTGTTCGCCTTTATCGAGCTTGCTTATCTGCGCATGGAAGGCATGAGTCGTCGTGACGGGCAGAATGGATGGCGCGGCATGGGGCTGACACGTACGGCTGCATATGTGCGGGCCCGCGTGAACACCATAATGAACAGTCCGCTCATCACTACAGGAACGAGACCCGGACAAGGCGGGCCGGCTCGCCTCGCACCTGTCGAATCCGCCATGGATGCTTTGGAATCATTGGCACCGGTAGCAGATCAGGATGCCATGTTGTCTGAGTTGGTCCATGGTTGGGAATCACTGATGTCGATGATGTCGGGGACGTTCCGGAAGGGACAGGATGAGTCTGAGACCCTGTCCGCGGGCATACCCGATTCCACTGCTGGGAGAAGCGACGGTATGACGGCGGAATCAGACGCGGTGGAGGACGCCGGTCAGACCGCCGAATCCGGACAGCCATTGATTCAGGTTGATGATGCCCTGGTCGAAGATGGTGCCGTCTCGCAGGACGAGCTTGGTTTCGGGTCTGATGCGCTGTTCGTGATGTTGGCATTGGATGATGAGTCGGCACCGGCAGCTTCAGTGCTTGCCGCGATCGACGCCGTGCTTGGTGGCAATCCACAGTCGCGTGCATTCAGCCGTGTGTGGCGGATGGTCGCGACAATATGCGCACAACTTCGCGCGTTGCCATACGACCAGCGCGAGAATCCCGGCAACGTGCTGTCCATCGCATGGAATGCTGTCGAGGTGGCGTCTGCTTGGCAATCAACGGCACTCCTCAACACGGCAGACGGCCGTGTCGCCAATGACCGGTTGGATGCCGCCATGCGACTGTTCCAATTCGCGACGGACTCCAGTGCGAGCGCAACCATCAGGGGCTTCATGACACAGGTCCGCACGATGCAGGTGCAGGCGGACTCCTTGGCGCACGTGGGCCCGGTGGAGGATGCGGTGACGCTTGCCACGCCTGCCGGTGCGTCCGGACGACATTGGCCGTACGTGTGGATTCCTGCTCTGCAGGAAGGTGTCTGGCCGAATCTGGCTGGGCGAAACACCATGTTCGGCGGTGAGGAACTGGTCGAGCTGGTCCTGCGTGGCGCGCTGGCAGCGGCCGATGGCACGGGTCATGACCCGCGATTCGTGGCCGTGTTGTCGGGGGAGAAGAAGAGCTTCCTGGTCGCATTGACCCGAGCGACGCGGCAAGTGACCGTAAGCGCAGTGTGGAACGACAAGTCCAGTCCCTCTGATTTCCTGTTCGGTTACTTGCCGGAGATGTATTCCCGCGACAAAGAGCAGTCGCGATTCACGGAGGTCGGCAATCGGCAAGACGGCGTTGAATCAGATGCGTGGTTCGGACTTGATGGCGATCCCCGTGGACTGGTGGCCATTGCGCGAGTGGTGCTGTCATCGGCGGCGGAAGACTCCGATGAGCTGAATGACGCGGCCGCTGCGCTGGGCATATTGGCGGCGCATGGCATCGCCGCCGCTCATCCGGATGATTGGCCGTTTGTGCGGCAATACAGTACACCGGATGCGGCGCCATCCATATACGGGAATACCGATGATTCGACTTCGGCATCCGATCATGATCAAGACGATCACGCCAATCGGCAGGCCGATGGTCGGCTTCGGTCCCCTGATGACGGCGCCCCGGTGGTGACACTGTCCCCCTCCGCAGTCGACGGTTTATGGGCTTGCCCGGTGTGCTGGATGCTTGAACACCAGTTCGCCGGTCCGCAGCCGGGGTCGGTGAACGCTGGTTTCGGCACACTTATCCATGCCGTGGCTCAGCAGGGGAGCGAAGAACGGCTCGATCACCTCCATGACGACGACGAAGTGTTGCGTGGATTGGGGTTGAACGCTTCCTCGACCTCCGAACAACGCGTTCAGGCCGTCGCCGAAAGGCTTGTCGAGATCTATCGGGGCAAACGTCCCGATCCCGATGCCATAGCGGATGTCCAAGAACGGTATCGGGCCATCCGGAAAGACGATTCGGCGTCCGACATGTTGAAACACATCGCAAGCTATTTCGTCCAAGGTGCAGAGAACTCCTATCTGGAGAAGAATTCCAGCAAGTTCTCCATCGGCACATTGGTCCAGGCTGATTGCGAGCTGCCCTTCAGCGCGCGTTTCGGATTCGACGATATCCTCGCTGCATACAATGCAGTGCCCGGCGTGCATGCGATTGACCGTGACACCTTGATTGCGTTGATGGGCGAGCTGGTCGGTGGGTGGCCTGAGGGCGTGGACGGGAACATGACGGTGCGACTTTCCGGCCGCATCGATCGCATGGAGACGCGTCGGATCGCGGACGGAGAGGAGATCAAGCGCCTGATTGATTACAAGACAGGCGCGGTGCCGAGCGGGAAGCAGATCTTCAACGATTTGCAGCTGGTGTGCTATCAGCTGGGACTGGTATTCCCCGAAGGCGGGCCGCGTGGAGCGGCGGCATTGCGAAAAGCGCCTCGAATCGAGCAGAGCGAATTGTTCCACGTCGCCAAGAACCTGGCACCTGCACAGAGCTTCGCGCCCGAAGGCATGTTCCAGCCGCCGCTGTTTACCAAGGGCAGCCTGAACGCCGAACCGTTTACCGTGCGCTATCATTACGCATCTCCGTCGGCGTGGTATGACATGCCCGTTCTTTGCGCCGAACAGCGTCCTGAGCATGTCGGTGAAGCGGCGTGGGAACAATGCATGAGTCTGAATGGTACTCAGGCCATATGGTCGCTGACCATGATCGCCCGCGTATTCTATGCCGCGGCCGCGAGCCGGTCGATTCATCTTGACGCGCACCCCCAATCCGAACACGTCAGATTCTGCCGTATGGGCAATGTATGCCCGGCTTGCGCTCGGCAGGTCGACACCGTATTTGAAACGAGGCAAGCATGAGTACCTTCACACCAAGTGCCGAGCAGGCCGCCATCATCAATGCTCCTGCAGATGCCGACGTGCTTGTGGTGGCGGGTGCCGGCTCCGGCAAAACCTTCACCATGACGCAGCGCATCATCGCATTGATTGGTCAGGGGGCGGCTCCGGAGCGGATTCTCGGCCTGACGTTCACGCGCAAAGCCGCAGGGGAACTGTTGGACCGTGTCTCGTCCGCAGTCTCCGGCCAATCCGTTGCAAACGCCGTGAACGCAGAGAACGCCGATGCGCATCATGAGGATATCGGGCGTCCCTCGTCATGGGACAGGTCATTCCTGAAGCCGTCGATCTTCACCTATGACGCTTTCTTCCAGACGTTGGTCAGTCAGTATGGACTGCTGGTCGGCTTCGACCAGAACACCCAACCGCTCAGCGAAGCGGGCGCACTGCAACTCGCCGTTGAGGTGATCGACCGACATATGGATTCGGCAATGGCGGGGGACTTCGGTTCGTTCGCCAATCTCGCCAAACAGGTCATCGAGCTGTCAGGCGCCATCGGCAGCGCCATGATTGGCACGGGGTGTGCGGATTTCGATACGGCCGTGAAGCGGGTCAAGCGTTGGGACACTGCGTTCATTGAGGTTCTGGAGCGCAATATAGGCGAGGAAACCATGCCGGAAAGCGAGCCGCGCATTCCGTCCATAACCAGACGCAAGAAAGACAGTGACGCTGATTGGCGGGCCAAAATAGAGGAACGTGCCGAACGATTGCATGCCCGATGCGTGTACCATTGCGGTGAATTGCTCGCCGCCACGCGCAAACGTGACATACTGTTGGAACTGGTGCAAGCCTATGCACAGGCCAAACGAGCGCGGAATATGGCGGAATTCTCCGATTTCACGATTGCCGCATATCAGCTCATCGAACGTTTCCCCTCCATCGGCGAGCGGGTGCGACGTCGGTACAGCCATGTGCTGCTGGACGAATATCAGGACACCTCCACCACGCAGGCGGCATTGATCGCCGCACTGTTCCACCCGGACGACGACAATCATTGTGCGGTCAACGCGGTAGGTGACCCATTCCAGTCCATTTACGCATGGCGTGGGGCGAGTCCAGGCGCGTTCCGCATGTTCCAGCGTGATTTCCATATGGCGCAAGACGTCGCACCGTTCCCGCTGTCCATCACGCGACGTAACAGCAGGATCGTGCTGGAGGCAGCCAACGACCTGACGCTTCCGCTGCGTTCCACGCCGTTGCGCCTTTCCAGCTCGCTGATGCATGAAGTCGACGTTCCCGCGCTCGGCGCCATGAGCGATGCCGAGGAAGGCACGATGGGCGTGCTCGGGTTCGACACGGCAGGACAGGAGATCGATGCCGTCGTCCGGTTCTGCGCTGCAGCCGTAAACCGCTACGGAGAGAAGCGGCAACATGGAACCGGGGCACAGGCGGAACAGGGCGCCGGACAACGGGTGCATGTGGCCGTGCTGTTTAGATCGAAAACGCGTATGCCCCTCTATCAGGAGGCCTTGGAACGTGCGGGACTGACCACATTTGTCGTAGGCTATTCGGCCTTGCTGGACCGTCCGGAAATCCGGGACGTGCTGGCGCTGCTGCATGTGGTATCGGACCATACCGACACAGGCTCGCTGATGCGTTTATTGGCCACGGCTCGGTTCAACATGTCGGCGTCCGATCTGACCGCACTGGCCCGCATCGCGGAGAATCTCAATACACAGCAGCGTTTCCGGGCTCTGGTGGAAGCCGGATTGGCTGACGCCGATACACCGGAAGCCGAACGTGCCGATGTGGTGCGCGAACATCGCGATCAGGTGGCCAATGCGGTGTTCGTCCCCGACCTACTATTGCGCAACGATACGCCTGCGAGCTGGGAGGGAATGAGCGAGCCGGGGCGTCGTGCCGTTCGGCAGGCGGCACAGGCGGCGCAACAGGTGCATCGTGCCATCGGACATCCTCTTGCGGATGTCGTCAGAACCGCCATCGAGGCTTTGAACCTTGATATCGATACGGTCGTAGCGAACGCATTGCGCGACCCCGGTCATCAGGTCAATCCCACACTGGCGCGAACGCCGATGAACACCATCGTGGATTTGGTGGATACCTATACGCAGGAACTCGCCCCTGACCAGACGCCATCATTGCGTGGATTCATCACATGGGTCGATTACCTGAGCAGCGTGGAGGACGAGGCGGCGAGCCTGCCTCCGGCTCCCGTGGATGTGGAATTGATGACCGTGCACCAGTCCAAAGGACTGGAGTGGGATGCCGTGGCCATAGGGGGCATGACTGCGGGCGGATTCCCCAGCAATCAAGGCGATCACCTTTCGGTGACATTGGACGACAATCATCCGGGAGGCACGGAACAGGGGCACTGGGTGGCCCCGGAATACCAAGAGACCGCAGACTCGTGGCTGACCAACCCCGTGGCCGTCCCGGTTCCCATGAGAGCCGACGCCGCCATCCTGCCACGATTCCCGCACGATGCCGATGTGGACGCAGACCCAGTGGAGTCCTTGGAATCCTTGGAAGATGTCGAGCTCATCGATGATGAGGCGTTCGGATCGATGCGTCAATACGGTGATGGGGTCGATGAGGTGGATCCGGCAGGATGGTATCTCACACAGGCCGAAGAATACGGACGAAGACTGCATGCCGACGAACGTCGACTCGCCTATGTGGCATTGACGCGTGCCAGATATGATGCCATGCTGACCTATTGCCGTCATTCGAGCGAATTGAGTCGGGATGCATCGGCGGCGAGTGCTCGATCGCATGCTGCCAAACCGTCCAATTTCTGGCTTGAGGTCCATGATGCCCTGCACGCTCATGAGCATATGGTCGATGCCGGAGAGTTCGTGGAGCGACTTGGCGATGCCGTGGCGCTTGTCTCCACGCAAGGGGAGCGCATGGCTCCGCCGGACGGATTCTTCGCGGGGGAGCATGCCGAGGAATACTGCGAGACAGTGGTAGGCGAGGCGTGGCGCACCCCATTGGAACAGGAAAGCCGTGTCGTGGACTTGCAATGGCCGGTTTCGTTGAGCGCGGATGTCGAACGGCGCTTGCATCGCGGAACCGCTGAGGCCCGGCATGCCATCGCCATTGCCAAGTCCATGATGGCGACTGATGTTGGTGCCGCCGGCAAGACACCTTCCAGAGGCGCCGCCCCTTCCGATGGGTCGTATCAACGATCCACTGCGGCGTTGATATGCGGACCATTGTCGCAACGCGCGCAATTGCTGGCCGACGATGTCGATTTGATGGCGGATACGTTGGAGGGCGAGGCGCTGGATCGGGCAGTCAAGGCCCGAGCGCAGCGTATCCTCGCATCCGGGCGGCAGAACGTCACCGGTCTGCAGGCCAGGGTGGGTGGCATGAGCGCACGGGAGGAACGCTCCTATTGGCGTTATGTGGTGCGCCCGATCCCGCGCCTTTCCTCACCGGTTGCGCAGGCGGGCATCCGTTTCCATGACTGGGCCGAGCACTTCGTCGACGCTGCCGCGGATGGCATGCAGACGCCGCCGGACCTGCCTGCTGCGGAGCATCAGGACATCCGGGACTGGTGCATCAGGCTCTCGCAATCACGGTGGGCCATGCGCAGGCCGTTGTGGGCCGAGCGTTCGATCGTCGTGGACATACCTACAATCGGCATCGTCAACGGGAAGCTGGACGCGGTGTTCGAGGGCGGCCTTAACGCCTCCGATACGTCGAAGCGCTTCACCGTGGTCGATTGGAAAACCGGCAGACGACCCTCGCGCCCCGAGGACATCGAGCGCAAACTCGCCCAGCTGGATATGTATCGGCTGCTGCTCTCCGTGGTGGAGGACGTGCCGCTGGATGCTATCGACGCCACCCTCTACTATGTCAGTGAGCCTCAGGAAGGCTTGCGCGAGCTGCATGCCCGCGACAAAACCAAACAGGAAATCCTTACCGAGTTGAGCTCCGGAATTCCCGAACAATCTGACAACGACTAGACCTCGACATGGTCTATGACATGGGTGCATACAGGGGCGGCGGATGGACGCCGCCCATCGCATACACCGCTATGTCCGCGGGAGAAACGCGCCGCGTGACGTTGCTCGGGAACCGCTACCCTCGGAAGGCACGTGTGGGCGGGCGCACGTGCCGGAGAACCCACCAGTAAGGAGCATTACGTGTCTACGGCTCGAGCTGTTACCAAGTCGTATCCCACCCCTTCGCCATATCGGCGTCTGTTCGCATTGCCCGGCACCAAGGCGTTCTGCGTCTCCGGTGCCGTGGCCCGTCTGCCGATCTCCATGATGAGCCTCGGCATCGTGCTGGCATTGAATCATCTGTACGACAATTGGACCATCGCCGGCACCATGAGCGCGGTATATGTGCTCGCCATGTCCTGTGTCACACCGTTCTACGCGCGTGCGTTCGACCGGTTCGGACAAGCTCGTGTCGGACGGCTGGCGCTCGCCGTCCAGATCGCGGCCATGCTGGGATTCGCGTTTGCCGCGCTGGTTCGGGTGCCCATTGCGCTGCTGTTCGTGCTGGCCATCATCATGGGGCTCACGCAGTTCTCGTTCGGCGCATTGGTCAGAACACGATGGTCATATGCCTTGCGCAACGTGGAGGACGGCGAGCAGCTGCTCAACACCGCATATGCCATGGAGGCTGCCATTGATGAGGTCGTGTTCATCCTGGGGCCGATCCTTGCGGCATGGCTGGCCACCTCGGTGCATCCGGTATCCCAGCTGTTCGTGCCTACACTCGCATGCGGCATCGGCGGAACCATCTTCTTCTCGCTGAAATCAACCCAGCCCCGCCTCCTTGTGGAGACGGTGGCCGTCGACGCCGCATCGGACCGGCGGCGTCAGGCATCAGATGCCACGATGGGCAATGGCACCAATGGCGCCGGCGGCACCGGTGGCGCCGCTGGCACCGCGCCGGTCGCCGACCAGCTGACGCTGCGCCAGCTGAAAACGCAAGGCGCCAAGCCCAGAAGCGCCTTGCTCTATGCGGGAGTGCTGCCGTTGCTTGCTGTGTTCATCGTGTTCAACATGAGCTTCACCTCATTCGACGTGTCGATCACCGCATCCATGAAGGCGCTTGGCCTCGAACCGTTCCTGGGCCTCCAGCTGGCCATGTTCGCGCTGGGATCGTGCATCGGCGCCCTGGTTTTCGGTTCGCGTCAGCTCAAAGGCTCACATTGGGCGCACATGGTGATGTTCCTCGCACTACTCACCGTGGGATACGTGTTCTTCCGCATCACCATGGACAACCTTCTTCTGCTCGGACTGGTGGAGATACTCGCCGGTCTGACAGTGTCGCCGCTGTTCGCCACCGGCAATCTCATCGTCAAGGATCTGGTGCCTGCTCAATCCCTGACCGAGGGACTGAGCTGGGTGACCACAGCAGGTACTGTAGGCACTTCGATTGGATCGTCGGTGGCAGGCATCGCATTGGATGCGGCCGGTCCGCATGTCGGCATGATGCTGCCGTTCCTGTTCACGCTGGCGGCGGTGCCCCTTGCCCTGGTGGGTTGGTGGCTCGCCAGACGGCGTGATTGACGATAGTGGATGACCGGCTGGCATGGCGGTTTCGTCGATCTCCGGTCTGTTGATGCCGTTGCGTTCGTCGCAGCCGGTGTCGCCGCGTCCGACACGCCACAGCCGGTGTCGCCGTGTTCGTCATATTGAACATTCGTGTGGCGCGCACGCTGTCCAGTGATAGGCTGGTTGCCGTTTACCGGCAATACAACGGCAATACAGCAAGCAATACGCGCCTGACCTGAAACAGGGGGTAGACATGATCAGAGTTTCCGTAGTCGGTGCCAAGGGCCGTATGGGTTCGCATGTGGTCGAGGCGGTGAACAACGCCGAAGACACACAGTTGGCCTTGGCCTTGGACGCAGGTGATGATCTGACGCAGATCGATGCCGACAACACCGACGTGGTGGTGGAATTCACCGTGCCCAGCGTCAGCCTGAACAATGTGCTCACCCTCATCGGTCAGGGCGTGGATATCGTCGTCGGCACCACCGGTTGGACTGACGAGAAACTGTCTCAGGTCAGGGACGCCATCGCCCAAAGTCCCAAGCCCCTGACGCAGAAGGTGTTCATCGCCCCGAACTTTGCTATTTCCGCCGTATTGGCCGATTACTTCGCCGTCAAAGCGGCCAAGTACTTCGAATCCGCAGAGGTCATCGAACTGCATCATCCTACCAAGGTGGATGCGCCATCCGGCACCGCCATCCACACCGCACGAGGCATCGCCGAGGCGCGCAAGGCCGCCGGGCTGGCTCCGGTGCCGGACGCCACCGAAACCGACGGCGGTTCGCGCGGCCAGGTCATCGACGGCATCCATGTCCATGCCGTCCGCCTGCGCGGGCTCAACGCACATGAGGAGGTGCTGTTCGGCAATGCGGGAGAGCAGCTGACCATCCGTGCGGACAGCTTCGACCGCACCAGTTTCATGCCGGGAGTGCTGCTCGCCGTACGCAAGCTCGCTTCCGACGCCCCGGCCGGCCTGACCGTCGGGCTCGATCACTTCCTTGATCTGTGATTCGGCGGACGCCGGTTCGCAGATCATCGAACAACGCACGTGCGACGCCCCGGCTGGTTACCACTCGGCCCTTCACGTGCGCCATCGCTGTTGCAGCGATTTATTCGTCGCCGCAGCAGCGCAGACAATCGCATCAATGAATCAATAAGATAAGAGTCCACAATGGGAAGTACGGTGAACACTATGAGCGAGCATGATATGCATCTTCTTGACCCAGCGCCTTTCGGTCGTATTCTGCCGGCGATGGTCACGCCTATGAAGGCGGATGGCAGTGTCGATTTCGATGCGGCGACCGCGCTCGCCAAGCATTTGGTCGCGGACGGTGCAGACGGTCTGGTGGTCAACGGCACCACCGGTGAATCGCCTGTCACCCACATGGAAGAGAAAGTCGAACTGGTCAGGGCCGTCAAGGAGGCCGTGACCGTTCCGGTGATTTCCGGAGCCGGCTCCAACGACACCGCTCATACGGTTCGCATGGTCGAGCAGACCCAGGAAGCGGGCGCCGACGCGGTGCTCGTCGTCATGCCGTATTACTCCCGTCCTTCACAGGACGGTGTCGTCGGTCATTACAAAGCCGTCGACGAATCAGCCGAGAAGCCGATCATCATCTATGATGTCCCCGGCCGTACCGGTTTGAAGGTCAAGGTCGAGACATACGACCGTCTGGCCGAACTTGAACACGTCAAGGCTGTCAAGGACGCCACCGGCGATCTTGCAGCCGCAGTGGAGAAGCAGCAGCGCACAGGTCTTGCCTGGTATTCCGGCGATGACGGCCTGTTCCTGCCGTTCCTTTCCATTGGCGCCGTCGGCATCATCTCCGTGATCGCCCACGTCGCCTCCAACCCCATGCAGCAGCTTGTCCAGGCATTCGACCGTGGCGATATCACCACTGCCCGTCGTCTTGCCAACCAGCTTGCGCCTCTCGTCCACGCGTTGAACGGTGACGGCTATCAGGCCGTCATGGCCAAGGCCGCGCTCAAGGTCAAGGGTTACATTCCCTCCACCGTCATGCGTCTGCCGAATATCGGGCCCGACGCCACTCAGCTCGATAAGGCTGAAGAGGGTATGCGCGCTGCCGGACTGCTGTAACGGGTTGCCAGCCCGCCGCCCCTGCATGACAGAGCAGAGGCATAACAACAGAAAATCCAAGAAGATATGGCACAAGAACACAAGAACACAACCAGAAACAGCAATTCACGCCGCCGCAGCTCCAACCGCAGGAACAACAGGAGCGACGGCGGCCGCACCCCGTCCCGCAAGATCAATCAGGCACCTACCGCTCCCCAGCAGGATGCCGTGCTGATTGCGCCTCCGAAGTACCGCAAGGGCTCCATGCGCATCACGCCGCTCGGTGGCTTGGGCGAAATCGGCCGTAACATGAACGTGATCGAATACAACGGTCACCTGCTGCTCATCGACTGCGGTGTATTGTTCCCCGAGGAGGAACAGCCCGGCGTCGACCTGATTCTGCCTGACTTCAGCTACATCAAGAACCGTCTCGACAAAGTGGACGCTCTGGTGCTGACCCATGGCCATGAAGATCATATCGGCGGCGTGCCGTACCTGCTTAAGCTCCGTCCGGACATCCCGCTGATCGGTTCCAAGCTGACGCTCGCCTTCGTGGACGCCAAGTGCAAGGAGCACCATCAGAACCCCACCAAGGTGGAGGTGACCGGCCGTGAGAAGCTCAAGGTCGGTCCCTTCGACCTCGAATTCGTCAATGTGACCCATTCCATCCCGGACGCCCTCGCCGTCTATGTCAAGACCCCGGCCGGATCGCTGATCGATACGGGAGACATCAAGCTTGACCAGCTTCCTCTTGACCACCGCATCACCGATCTGGTGGAATTCGGCAAGATCGGCGAAAAAGGCGTGGACCTGCTGATGATGGACTCCACCAACGCTGAGGTTCCCGGTTTCGTCAAGCCGGAGACCTCCATCGGTCCGGCACTGGACCAGGCGTTCGCTCAGGCAACGCGCAAGATCATCGTGGCAAGCTTCTCCTCCCATGTGCATCGCGTGCAGCAGGTGGTGGACGCCGCCCACAAGTACGGCCGCAAAGTCGTGTTCGTCGGACGTTCCATGGTGCGCAACATGTCCATCGCAGCCGATCTCGGCTACTTGCACATTCCCGAAGGCACCGTGGTCGACCTCAAGCAGGCCAACGACATTCAGGACGACAAGCTCGTCTACATGTGCACTGGTTCCCAAGGTGAACCGATGGCGGCCCTCGGCCGCATCGCGGACGGCAACCACCGTGACATCCACATCAACGAGTTCGATACGGTGATTCTCGCCAGCTCCCTGATCCCCGGCAACGAGCACGGCGTCTACAAGGTGATCAACAAGCTCGTGCAGCTTGGCGCCAAGGTGGTCAACCGTGATAACGCCGCCGTGCATGTGTCCGGTCACTGCAATGAGGGTGAGCTGCTGTACATGTACAACATCGTCAAGCCCAAGTGCGCCATGCCTATCCACGGTGAGAACCGCCATCTGGTGGCCAATGGCCTGATCGCGGTCAAGACCGGTGTCGATCCGCAGAACGTGGTATTGGCGGAAGACGGCGACGTGGTCGACCTCTATCATGGCAAGGCCGCGGTCGTCGGCTCCGTGCCGTGCGGCTACGTGTATGTCGATGGTGATTCGGTGGGCGAGCTGACCGACGAAGAGCTGGAGAAGCGCCGCATCCTCGGCACCGAGGGCTTCGTCTCCGCGTTCGTGGTGGTGGACACCGACAATCGCGAGGTCGTCACCGGACCGAAGATCTATCTGAACGCCGTGGCCGAAGACGAAAGCGAATTCGACCGGGTCCGCGGCCAGATCGTCGAGCAATTGAACGACGCGATGATGCAGGGCACCAAGGACACGTACAAGCTGCAGCAGATCATGCGCCGTACGCTTGGTGGCTGGGTCGCCCGACAGCTGCACCGCAAGCCGATGATCGTGCCCGTCGTGGCCGATATCGCCCAGGACGTCGAAATCGCCGACAACAACCAGTAGTCGTCAATAGTCCATGGACAGCCATCGGCAGAAGGCCAGCAGTCACCAGTAGTTATCAGCCTCCGGCGCGTATCCACGTGATACGCGCCGCAAGCATACCGAACAACCAATAATCCGGTTCATCGATTTCGTACGAATCCGAACATCCGAACATATGAATCCGAACAACACAGGTACGAGCATAAGGAGTATCGCACAGCATGCCCGGTTCTAATCTGACCCGCGTTGAGGCCGAGGAGCGCAAGGCGGTAGTCGAAGCGCCGATTCACTATCATGTCGATCTTGACTTGACGGTCGGCCCGAAGAACTTCGGTTCCAAGGCGCTGATCTGTTTCAATGCGCAGGAAGGCTCATCCACGTTCCTGGACCTTATCGCCGATGAGGTCACCGCCATCGAGCTCAATGGCACGCCGCTGGATCCGGCAAAGGCGTATCAGGACAACCGCATCGAGCTGACCGGTCTGAAGACCAAGAACGAAGTGACCGTCACCGCCCTGTGCCGGTACTCCAACACCGGCGAAGGCCTGCACCGTTCAGTGGACCCGTCGGACGGCAACATCTACCTCTACTCCCAGTTCGAGGTCCCGGACGCCCGCCGTGTCTATGCCGTCTTCGACCAGCCTGATCTCAAGGCCACGTTCGATTTCAAGGTGCTCGCGCCGGCCAGCTGGATCGTGACATCCAACATGCCGGAGGCAAGCGTTGAGGATGATCCGCGCGAAACCCTCGACGGCACGTTGGGCGAAAAGCCGAACGAGACCAGCCGTCTGTGGAAGTTCCAGCCGACTCCGGTGATGAGCTCCTACCTGACCGCAATATGCGCCGGTCCGTACGCGCAATGGCATACCGAATACCACAACGAGGACGGCCGTACCGTGCCCATGGCCCAGTACTGCCGCCAGTCCCTGGCCGAGGCCTTCGCCAAGGATGTGGACTACCTGTTCGACATCACCAAGAAGGGCTTCGCCTTCTACGCCAAGACCTGGGGCGTGCCGTACCCATACGCCAAGTTCGACCAGATCTACGTGCCTGAATACAACGCGGGCGCCATGGAGAACATCGGCATGGTCACCATCCGTGACTCCTACGTGTTCGAATCCAAAGTGACCGACGCTCTGGCCGAGCGCCGTGTGGTGACCGTGCTCCACGAGCTGGCGCACATGTGGTTCGGCGATTACGTGACCATGAAATGGTGGAATGACCTGTGGCTCAACGAGTCCTTCGCCGAGTTCACGTCCACATTGGCCACCGCCGAAGCCACCGAATGGCATGACGCCTGGGCCACCTTCTGCTCCGGCGAGAAGAGCTGGGCGCTGCGTCAGGATCAGCTGCCTACCACGCACCCGATCGTCGCGCCGATCAACGATCTGAACGACACCTATGTGAACTTCGACGGCATCACCTATGCCAAGGGCGCCTCCGTGCTCAAGCAGCTCGCCTTCTACGTAGGCCGCCAGCAGTTCTTCGCCGGCATCAACAACTACCTCAACCGTCATGCCTACTCCAACGCCACGTTGGCCGACCTCCTGCACGAGCTGGAGAATACCTCCGGACGCGACCTCAAGGCCTGGAGCGCCAAGTGGCTGGAGGAATCCGGCATCAACACCATCGCCGCGAGTGTCCAGGAGGGCAGGAACGGTACCATCGCCGAGCTGAAGCTCACGCAGACCGCACCCGCCGAGCATCCGGTATTGCGTCCGCACCGTCTGGCCGTCGGCTTCTACAACGAAGACAAGGCCAGCGGCACAATCGTGCGCACCGACCAGTTCGAGCTGGACGTGGACGGCGAGACCACACTGGTCCAGTCGGCGGAGGGCAGGAAGCGCCCCGCATTCATTCTGGTGAACGACGACGACCTCACCTACACCAAGATTCGTTTCGACGCCGAATCCCAGGCGTTCGCCGAAGCCAACCTGCATCGATTCGGTGATGCCCTGGCTCGTGCGGTGACCTGGCTGGCCTTCTGGGATATGACCCGTGACGGCGAGTTCCCGGCCGAACGGTTCGTCGACATGACCCTGCGTCTGCTGGCCACCGAAACCGAATCCACCACATTCCGTTACGCCCTCGCCTGCATGAGCACCACCGCCCACCATTACGTGGCCCCGGCCCGCCGTGAGGAGGTTCTTCGTCACGTCGCTGCCGAACTGTGGACCCTGGCCAATGCCGCGGAGGCGGGATCGGACACCCAGTTCCAGCTCATCACCGCCTACCTCGGCTATGGAGAGGAGGGCGATGCCGCATTCGCCGCCAACGCGCACGGTCTGCTGGACGGCACAGTGACGCTTGAAGGCCTTGACATCGACAACAACTTCACCTGGACGATCGTCAACGCGCTGGCTTCCGTCAATGAATTCGGCGACAGCGACATCGAGGCGCAGCTCGCCAAGAGGGACACCACCGAAAACCGTGAGTTCGCGCTTGGCGCCCGCGCGGTCAAGGCCACCGCCGAGGCCAAGGAATGGGCCTGGAACGAGGCGCTCAACAACAGCGAGCTGACCAATGCGCAGCTTGAGGCCGTCGCTCGTGGATTCTCCGCCACGCCGCGCCCCGATCTCGCCGAGCCGTTCGCCGCCAGGTACTTCGAGACGGTGGATTGGATCTGGGCCAACAAGACATACCATATGGCGGAAGCTCTGTTGAACGGACTGTATCCCGGATATGCCGATCCTGCCACCCTGACCAAGCTGGGCGATGCATGGCTGGAGGAACACTTCGCCGCGGACAATGCGCTGAAGCGCTTGATCGTGGAGAATGTGGCCTCCTCGCATCGCACGCTCGCAGTGCGCGACTACAACGCCGCCCTCTGACACGGTGGAGCACTGACACGGTAACGCGTGACAGTGAAATGAGATGCGTGTCATACGCCTCACTGATTTGATTGGCTCCCCTTCCTCACTTTTGAACTGCGCGAGGAAGGGGAGCCAATTGCGTTTGATGCGTCCCATGAAGACTCTCTGCTGGAGCGCTATGCCCCTCGGTGTGTTCGCGGACACCGCATGCCAAATGCAACCGAATTGAGCAGTATTGTGCAAAACGGCATGCATTCGTGGGGTCGCCCGATTACCATGGTGCACGTTATAGGACGAGACGGCATGAGGCCGCTCAAGCGAAGGATGCAATAGTATGCCGAAAATGTTTGGAACCGATGGTGTTCGCGGATTGGCCAACAAGGATCTGACCGCACGCCTGGCACTCGATCTGGGCGACGCAGCAGTGCGTGTGCTGGGCGATGCCGGTACTCAGGACGACCAGCCTGAAGGACGCCGGCGCGCGCTGGTGGGACGTGATACCCGTGTTTCCGGTGATTTCCTGGCGTCCGCGCTCGCTGCCGGCATGTCCGCAGGCGGCTTCGACGTGATCGACGCCGGCATCATCCCCACCCCGGGCGTCGCCTATCTGACTTCCGTGCTCAATGTGGAGATGGGCGCGGTGATTTCCGCTTCCCACAACCCCATGCCCGACAACGGCATCAAGTTCTTCGCCCGCGGCGGATTCAAGCTGCCGGACGAAAAGGAAGACGAGATCGAAGCCGTGCTCGGCCAGGACTGGGAGCGTCCGACCGGTGCCGGTGTCGGCCGCGTCAGCCACGACCAGACCACCGCCACCAACCTGTACATCGACCATCTCGTCTCCACCATCGCCCCTCTCAACGACGACCAGACCCAGCCGAAACCGCTCAAGGGCCTCAAGATCGTGGCCGATTGCGCCAACGGTGCCACCTCGGTGGTGGCCCCCGAAGCGTTGCGCCGCGCAGGAGCGGACGTCATCGTGATCAACGCCTCCCCGGACGGCTACAACATCAACAAGAATGCCGGGTCCACGCATCCCGAACAGCTGCAGGCCATGGTCAAGGCCACCGATGCCGTGATGGGCGTGGCTTTCGACGGCGACGCCGACCGCTGCCTCGCGGTGGACGAGGACGGCAACATGGTCAACGGCGATCAGATCATGGGCATTCTGGCCCGCGCCAAGAAGCGCGAAGGCAAGCTCAACCATGACACCCTTGTGGTCACGGTGATGAGCAACCTCGGTCTGAAGCTTGCCCTGAAGGATATGGGCATCAAGACCGTGGAAACCTCCGTGGGTGATCGCTACGTGCTTGAGGAGATGCTCAAGGGCGGCTATTCGCTCGGCGGTGAACAGTCCGGCCACGTGATCAACCGCGAGTTCGCCACCACCGGCGACGGCACCCTGACCGCACTGACCCTGTGCAACGAAGTCGTCAAGTCCGGCAAGAGCCTCAAGGAGCTTGCTGCCGACTTCCCGCAGCTGCCCCAGACCCTGATCAACGTGCCGAACGTGGATAAGATGGCGGCTTCCACCAACCCGCGCATCCAGGCCGCGGTGAAGCACGAGGAGGAGCTGCTGGGCGACTCCGGCCGCGTGCTGCTGCGCCCCTCCGGCACCGAGCCGCTGGTGCGCGTGATGGCCGAAGCCGCCACACAGGCCTACGCCGACGAAGTCTGCACCCGTCTGGCCAAGATCGTGGCCGAGGAGCTCGCGCTGTAATGTTCGGGAAAAACGCGAAAGTCGACATCGCGCTCAACCGTGACGTTGAGCAGCTCATCAAAACCGGCGGCAAGGAGCGTATCCTGCCCATCGTGCAGGCAGGCGAGCCGGTGCTGCGTCAGCAGACCGCAGCCTATACCGGGCAGCTGTCCAAGCACACGCTCACCAAGCTCATCGATGCCATGCATACGACCATGCTCGAGGCTCCGGGCGTAGGTCTGGCGGCCACACAGATCGGATTGGGGCTCGCGCTCGCCGTGGTCGAGGACCATGTACGCGATGATGAGGACGATCCGCGCGAAATCGCGGAGTTCCCGTTCCACGTCATCATCAACCCGAAGTACACCCCCGTGGGGGAGAAGACCGCATCCTTCTATGAAGGCTGCCTGAGCTTCGATGGATATCAGGCCGTGCGCAAGCGCTGGCTCGACATCACCGCCGAATGGGACGATGAGGAAGGCAACCATCACGCGGAACAGCTGCACGGTTGGCCGGCGCGCATCTTCCAGCATGAGACCGACCATCTGAGCGGCGAACTGTACATCGACCGCGCCGAGATCCGCTCGCTGACCACCTACGAGAACCTTGAGGATTACTGGTGCAACGACCCGGTGCCCACCGAAGCCGCCGAAGAACTCGGTTTCGATTTGTGACGATTCCCGGGCAAGGCCATGACGCGACACCAGGATGCAACGGTGTTCGCTCATGGCCTTTATGTCCAAAGACGCCGATAGTCATTAATAACAGAACATTTTCGTGAACAGACAATGAAGGTATAACGATGGCAGAATTCGACTTTACCCAAGCAATAGGCGAAGCCAGGGCCAAATATGATTCCATCGCCAAGGCGTTGGACGTGGATCGGCTCAAGGCCGACATCAAGGAACTGGAGAAGCAGGCCGCTGCCCCCGGCCTGTGGGACGATCCGGAGAACGCGCAGAAGGTCACCAGCAAGCTTTCCGCGACCGAATCCCAGCTCAAGCGCCTGACCTCCGCCGGACAGCGCATCGACGATGTGGAAACTCTTGTGGAACTCGGCCGCGAGGAGGAGGACCAGGATTCGCTCGACGACGCACAGCACGAGATCGGCGAAATCAAGAAGGATCTCGACCAGATGGAGATCCAGACCCTTCTTGACGGCGAATACGACGAACGTTCCGCCGTGGTGACCATCCGATCCGGCGCAGGCGGCGTGGACGCCGCCGATTTCGCGCAGATGTTGCTGCGCATGTACCTGCGCTACTGCGAACGCAACGGCTTCAAGGCCAAGGTCATGGACACGTCGTATGCCGAAGAGGCCGGCATCAAGTCCGCCACTTTCCAGGTCGACGCGCCGTACGCCTATGGCCGTCTTTCGGTGGAGGGCGGCACGCATCGACTGGTGCGCATCTCCCCGTTCGACAATCAGGGCCGCCGCCAGACCAGCTTCGCCGCCGTGGAAGTGGTGCCGCTGGTCGAAGCGACCGACCACATCGACATCCCGGACACGGATATCCGCGTGGACACCTACTGCTCCTCCGGTCCTGGCGGCCAGGGCGTGAATACCACGTATTCCGCTGTGCGCATCACCCACTTGCCGACCGGCATCGTGGTGACCATGCAGGACGAGCGTTCGCAGATTCAGAACCGTGCGTCCGCCATGGCCGTGCTCCAGTCCCGACTGCTGGTGCTTCGCCATGAGGAGGAGGCCAAGAAGAAGAAGGAGCTCGCGGGCGACATCAAGGCCAGCTGGGGCGATCAGATGCGTTCCTACGTGCTGCATCCCTACCAGATGGTCAAGGATCTGAGGACCGGTTACGAGACCAGCCAGACGCAGGCCGTGTTCGATGGCGACATCAACGGGTTCATCGAGGCAGGCATCCGCTGGCGTCATGATCAGCGTCGCGCTGCCGAAACCGAAGAGTAAGGGTAAAGGCAAACACCCGCCCTCTGCCGGCCTGTCGCGCGACGACTCGAACCCATCAACAGCGAACATGTGGATACGCACGTGGATAAAAGGAAACGAATATGGCTTTGATCTCATTGGACAAGGTGTCCAAGATCTATCCGAAGGGCACGCGCCCGGCGCTCGACAACATCAACCTCGATATCGAGCGTGGTGATTTCGTGTTCCTGGTCGGCGCATCCGGTTCCGGCAAAACCACGTTGCTGAGCCTCCTGCTCCGTGAGGAGGAGGCCACCAGCGGCGAGATTCGCGTTGCCGGCAACGATCTGCGTCGCATTTCGAATCGTCAGGTGCCGCAGTACCGTCGTTCGTTGGGATTCGTATTCCAGGATTACAAACTGCTCAATAACAAAACCGTCTGGGAGAACGTGGCTTTCGCGCTCGAGGTGATCGGTACGCGACGCTCCACCATCAGGTCTCTGGTGCCCAAGGTGCTGGATACGGTGGGACTTACTGGCAAGGAGAAGAACTATCCTCATGAGCTGTCCGGCGGCGAGCAGCAGCGTGTGGCCATCGCCCGCGCGTATGTGAATCATCCGCAGATCCTCCTCGCTGACGAGCCTACCGGCAACCTCGATCCCACAACATCGCTGGGCATCATGGAGGTACTGGATTCCATCAACCGCACCGGCACGACGGTGGTGATGGCCACGCATAATGAGGAGATCGTCAACTCCATGCGCAAGCGCGTGGTGGAGCTGCACAACGGCAAGATCGTGCGAGACGAGGCCCACGGATCGTATGACTCCGCGCTGTTCTTCCCGGACGCCGAAGTCGAGGCGCGCTCGGACAAGGCCAACCGCATCCACGTGGCGTCGCACGTCGTCGCCGCATCCGACGCCGAGTCCGTCGCCGTGTCCGCGATCGACACGGTGGCCATGAGCAAGACCATCGAGACGGGAGCCGGCCAGTCCGAGGGCATCGCGCGATTGGCAAGTTCGGTGCATTCCGGTCGTACCGGCCGTTATGGTGAGACCTTCGCGCCCATCGAGGATACGCTGACCTGGGGCAAGGGATTGCCGTTGGACGAGCAGGCGGCCGCATTGGAACAGACGCAGGCGTTCGACCCGTTGAAGGACGAAGCCGAGTCGTCGAACGCCGATGACTCCCGGTTCGCTCCGCCGCGGGACCCGGTGCCGCCGGCTCCTCCCGAGCCTCCGATGCCTCCGGCTCCACCTGCCGGGCAGGTTCCTACGTCTTCTCAGCATCCTGAGCATGCTGAGGCTCAGTCGGATGGAGAATCGTCCGACGCGGCCGCCGCAGGCACATCGAAGACCGACGCCGAGCCGACCGACGAATCGGACGCCAAGAAGGGGAAGTAGCAAGAGTCATGCGCGCACAATTCATCCTGTCGGAAACATGGACCAATCTACGGCGCAATGTGGCCATGCTGCTTTCGCTGACGCTGGTCACATTCATCTCGTTCCTGTTCATCGGCGCCTCGGTGCTCACCCAGGCCCAGATCACCAAGGCCAAGGGCGATTGGTATGACAAGGTCGAAGTCGTGGTTTGGCTGTGCCCGGACGGTACCAGCCAATCCGCCAACTGCGCTTCGGGCAAAGCCCCTTCCGCCAAGGAGATCACCGATCTGCAGAAGACCATCCGCGATGAGCTCAACGATGTGGTGGCGAACATCAACTACGTCAGCAAACAGGACTTCTACGACAACACCTTCACCAAGCAATATCCGAACGGCGAATTCCAAGGCCGTACGCTTACCGCCGACGATATGCAGGATTCCCTGTGGCTCAAGCTCAAGGACCCCACCAAATACCAGGTGGTGGCGGAAGTGCTGTCCGGCAAGGAGGGCGTCGAGGACGTCACCGACCAGCGTCAGATATTCGATCCGGTGTTTGCCGTGCTCAACCGTGCCACTGCCGTGACCGCGGTGCTTGCAGGCGTGATGGTGCTCGTGGCCATTCTGCTCACCGGCACCACGATCCGCATGTCCGCCGCATCCAGACGTACGGAGACCGAGATCATGAGGTACGTCGGCGCATCCAACTGGACCATTAGGCTGCCGTTCATCCTCGAAGGCGCCATAGCGTCACTGATTGGTTCGGTGCTCTCGTGTCTGATGCTCTCGGTGATCGTGCGCGTGTTCATCACCGGCTGGCTCGCGCAGTCGGTCACTTGGATTCCGTATGTGAACCAGATCACGGTGCTGATGATGTCGCCGTTCCTGGTGCTGGGCGCGGTACTGCTTTCGGTGATTGCGTCCACGGTGTCTCTGAGACGTTATCTGAGAGCGTAAGTCCGGCATGGAAGTGGTTCGGCTCTCAGACTCTCATGTTATGGTGTGCTTTTGTATGGCGATAGGAAGGATTTTTCGTCCATGAATAAGACGACGAACACATGGAAGCCCGTTCTGGCAGCGTTGACTGCGGGCATGTGCTGCGTGGCCGGATTGGTGGTGGCTCCTGCCCAGCCTGCATCCGCGGACACCTATTCGAATCTGGTGAATGCGCAGAACCAGCACGCGGCTTCGGCGCAGCGCGAGGCGCAGCTCAAGGCCCAGTTGGCCGGCGTGAACAGTGAGCTCGCCAATAAGATCGTCGAATTGGATGATCTGACCAACAACAAGATCGTCGCCGCGCAGAACAAGGTGACGCAGGCCAACGCCGATGCCGCCGCGGCCCAGGACGAGGCCGATGCCGCCGCCAAGCGTCTTGAGGCGGCGCAAAAGGACAAGGAGACCCTCGAGCAGCAGATAGCGCAGACCGGTAAGGATTACGACGATGCGCATGCGGCTGTCGCCGAACTGGCACGGGAAAGCATGCACGGCTCCAGCGCATCCGAAGTGATGAGCGTGGTGACCGGTGCGAGCAGCACCCAGGACTTTGTGAACTCGATGCAGTCGCGTGACGCGCTCTCCCGTAATGAGGCCAATGCGGCATCTTCTGCGGCAAGCGAGCTGAACACGTCGAAGAATCGTGGCGAGCGGCTGGCCGCCATCGAAAAGCAGATCTCCACGCTGAAGACCCAGGCCGATCAGAAGGCCGCGTCAGCGCAGACCGCTGCCGAGACCGCGCAGAACGAGCGCAATGCGCTGGAACAGTTGCGTGTGGAGGGTGAGCAGCGCCGCAACGAGCTGACCGCCATGGTGTCCTCGCTGAAGGATCAGCAGGCCGCTCAGGCCGCGCAGACGGTGCTGCTCGCCTCGCGCGTTGATTCCTATAACCAGCAGTATCTGAAGGAGCAGCAACAGTCTTCCGGTCAGGTCAATAATGGTCAGCAGGGTACCACCCAGCCAGGCGGTGGCGGGTCCTCGACTGTGCCGCCGACCACGGGAGGTGGCTCGGGTGGCAGCAGCGGCGGTCAGGGCACTTCGAATGGTGATTACGGCAACGCGTACTATGGGGGCCAGTGCACATGGTATGCCTACAACCGTCGTAAGCAGATGGGCATCGGGACCCCTTCATATCTCGGCAACGGCGGCCAATGGTATCTGACCGCGCCGGGCTACGGTCTGCGCGTCGACCACAATCCTCAGGTGGGTGCGGCCTTGTCCTTCCCGCCAGGGGTCGCCGGTGCCGACGGCACTTACGGCCATGTGGCGGTGGTGGAGTCCGTTTCCGGCAATACGGTGACGATCTCCGAGATGAATGTGGTCGGTGAATACGTCGTGAGTTGGCGTACGCTGTCCAATGCCGGCGCCTACTGGTACGTGCACTGAGCGCATCAGGGCTATGTGACCGAGCCGGCATCCTGTGTCAGTGATTCGTGGCTATTCTTGGCTCCCCTTGGCGGACTGTTGCCGTGAAGCAGACAGCGGAGCTGTCTGTAGGCAACGTGCGAGCCGACAGGCGAGCCAGCAGGTTGCGCGCGGGGCGCGTCTGTAATTGCGGGACGAGCTGGCTCGCGGAGCGGGACTGAGGGGTAGTCTCTTTGCCGACGGGTTTGTGACGTACAGCACTACCGAAACATATCGCGTAGTACGATGATTCCCCTCTATGCCGAGGGGGGATTATTGAGTATCAGGAAGGAGGAGGATATGGCCAAGGAGACCGGCGAGAAGCTCATCGTTCAGAACAAGAAGGCCCGGCATGATTATGCCATCGAAGACAAGTACGAGGCGGGACTTGCGCTGACCGGCACCGAGGTGAAGTCGCTGCGCGAAGGGCGTGCCTCGTTGGCGGAGGCGTTCGTCTCCATCGACCGTCGTGGCGAGATGTGGTTGGAAGGCGCCAACATTCCCGAATACCTGAACGGCACATGGAACAACCATGCCCCCAAGCGCAAGCGCAAGCTGTTGCTGCATCGTCAGCAGATCGCCAAGCTCGCCCGAGGCATCGAGGCCAAGGGATACACGATCGTGCCGTTGAGTCTGTATTTCAAGGACGGGCGCGTCAAGGCTGCCATCGCGTTGGCCCGAGGCAAGAAGGAATTCGACAAGCGTCAGGCGTTGCGCGAGGAGCAGGACAAGCGCGAGGCGTTGCGTGCCATGCGGTACGCCAATATGCGGCACTGATACGGGCTATGTGTCGGTTAGCGGACGCCGGCTGTGCGGCGTCTGTATGCCGGTTGGCGGTTGTTGGTTGCAGGTTGCCGGATGGGTGGCTGCTCATATCACGCCGCCGGCAACGGGCATTCTTCGCGCCAGTCTCAGCATTCCTGCCGCCGAACGTATCCGCCATATGTCCACAACGTGAACAGAATCTCGCAATGGTAATCATGCCGTAGCATTGCGGTCCTACTCTCTGAGCCAACTGGGAAATATACCCGCCCAGCCGACTTTACGGAGAGAGGAAATCCAATGTCTTTCAGCATGGGAATGAAATCCATGACGGCTGCCGCTGTGAGCGCGGCAATGCTTATCGCCGTGGCTGCCTGCGGCACCACCGACAGCGCTACCAGCGATACTTCGAATGGTGATTCCGGTTCGTCCAGCAAGACCAGCACACAGGGATTCGACACCAGCAGCATCAAGAAGGATGATGCCATCGCCGCGCTGCTGCCTGATTCGGTGGCGGGCGACGGCACGTTGACTGTCGGCACCGATACCTCGTATGCACCGGCCGAGTTCCTGGCCGAGGACGGCAAGACGCCGGTCGGCTTCGACGTCGACCTGTCCAAGGCCTTGGCCGCCGTGTTCGGCCTCAAGGAGGAGACTGTCTCCTCGACCTTCGACTCCATCATTCCTTCGGTCGGTTCCAAGTACGACATCGGCATCTCCTCGTTCACCGTGACGAAGGAGCGTCTGGATGCCGTTGATTTCGTCACCTACTTCAAGGCCGGTTCCACGTGGGTCACCAAGAAGGGCAACCCCGACAAGGTCGACACCTCGAACTTGTGCGGTGTCAAGGTGGCCGTGCAGACCGGCACCACGCAGGAGGAGGAAGTCACCGCTGCCAATGACCAGTGCAAAGCGGATGGCAAGGATGAAATCGACATCCAGTCCTCCAAGCTGCAGACCGATGTGACCACCGCCGTGGCGTCCGGCAAGGCGTCCGTGTTCTACGCCGATTCCCCGGTGGCCGGCTATGCCATCGAGCAGACCGGCGACACGTTGGCCGCACTTGGCGACGACACCGGTGTGACGCCGGAGGCCGTGGCCATCAAGAAGGGCGATTCTGCCACCGCCGAGGCGGTGCAGAAGGCCATGCAGAAGCTGATGGATGACGGCACCTACCAGAAGATTCTCGATACGTGGGGTGTGTCCTCCGGCGCCATCGACAAGGCCGAAATCAATCCTGCGGTCGACGAGTGAGCGTGGGCCAGTGCGTCTGTGGGCGGCCCGCGAAGCGTGCTGGTGCATGGCGCACATGGTGAGACGACGAAGGTTCTGAGATGACAAAAGCTCCCGACATGGGAGCTTTTGCATATGTATGCACTATAGTGTATACATATGCTTATTCGTTGGCTACGGTCTGAAGGCAGGTCATCTGCTGCGTAGGGCAAGGCCATAACGACAGAGAGAAGAAGAGACCATCATGCAGTTCAAGAAGACCAAGGCTATTGCCGCCGCTGCCGTCAGCGTCGCCATGCTGTTCGCCGTAGCGGCCTGCGGCACCACCGATGAATCCGCCACCGGTTCGGATGCCGCCAATGGTGATACCAAAGCCATCACCAGCTATGATGTGAGCTCCGTGAAGCAGGACGACGAGCTCGCCGCCCTGCTTCCGGACTCCGTCAAGGCCGATGGCAAGCTCACCATCGGCACCAACCCTTCCTACGCGCCGGCCGAGTTCCTGGACACGGACGGCAAGACCCAGATCGGCTACGATATGGATCTCGCCCATGCGCTAGGCAACATCTTCGGCCTCAAGACCGAAGTGGTCTCCTCCAACTTCGACACCATCATCCCGGCCATCGGCTCCAAGTACGACCTCGGCATCGCCGCGTTCACCATCACCAAGGAGCGCATGGAATCGGTCGACTTCGTGTCCTACTTCACCTCCGGCATGGCCTACGCCGTAGCCAAGGGAAACCCGAACAAGGTCGATGAGAACAACCTGTGCGGTCTCAAGGTCGCCGTCGAAACCGGCACCGTCGAGGAAGAGGCCATCAACGAAACCGCCAAGCAGTGCAAGGCGGATGGCAAGGAGGACATCACCATCCAGTCCTCCAAGCAGCAGACCGACGCCACCACCGCAGTGGTGACCGGCAAGGCGGACGTGTTCTTCGCCGACTCCCCGGTGGTCGGCTACGCCATCGCACAGACCGGCGGACAGCTGGAACAGCTCGGCAAGGACTTCGATTCCGTGCCGAACGCCATCGCTATCAAGAAGGGCGATTCCGCCACCGCCGAGGCCGTGCAGAAGGCCATGCAGAAGCTGATGGACGACGGCACCTACGGCAAGATTCTTGAGCACTGGGGTGTCGAGTCCGGCGCACTGACCAAGGCGGAGATCAACCCCGACGTTCAGTGACCGTCTGACTGGTTCGATGTCCATGAATGGGACGCCTGTGTTCGTCGTAACACGGACGCCCCATTCATGCGTTAAGGTGCATCGTTAGTTCAAGGCTGTGGGAAACGGCTCCAATACATCACAAGGAATCTCGAATGGCGAAGAAAGAAATCGACGGCGAAGGATTGGACATCCCCAACCGCATCAAGGCCCTGCCGGTCAAGCGTCCGGGGCCGATTGTGGCTGCGGTGATCGTGGCGCTGCTGGCAGCGATGCTCATCCAGGGCATGATCACGAACCCACGACTGGAATGGGCCATCGTGTGGAAGTACCTGTTCAACGAGAACGTGCTGGAAGGCATCCGCTACACGCTCGAGCTCACCGTGATCTCCATGGTGGTGGCGATCATCCTGTCCGTGATCCTCGCGATCATGCGCAAGTCCATCAACCCGGTGCTGCGCGGTGTCAGCTGGTTCTTCATCTGGTTCTTCCGCGGAACCCCTGTATACACGCAGTTGATCTTCTGGGGCCTGTTCTCCGTGCTGATTCCCAAGCTCAGTCTCGGCGTGCCATTCACCTCCATCGAATTCTGGAGCATCGATTCGTCCGTGGTGGTCACCGCGTTCAACGCCGCATGGATAGGCCTGGCGCTGAACGAGGCCGCTTATCTGTCTGAAATCGTGCGCGCCGGTCTTGAAGCCGTCGACCCGGGCCAGACGGAGGCCGCCGAAGCGCTCGGCATGAACCGTTCGCTGATCATGCGTCGCATCGTGCTGCCGCAGGCCATGCGCATCATCATCCCGCCTACCGGCAACGAGACCATCGGCATGCTGAAGACCACATCACTGGTCACCGCGGTGCCGTTCACCCTGGAACTCCAGTTCGCCACGAACGCCATCGCCAACCGCATCTACAAGCCTATTCCGCTGCTGCTGGTGGCATGCTTCTGGTATCTGCTCATCACTTCCATCCTGATGGTGATTCAATCCCGTCTGGAGAAGCACTTCGGCAAGGGCTTCGACGCCCGCGCCATGGGCACGCGCGGCAAGCAGCCGCCGCTGCCCGGCAAGACCGAGGGTGAACCCAAGGATGACGTGAACAAGCTCAACGAGGCCGCGTTCACCGGCATGACCGCGTGAAGCAAGGGGAGAGGCAATCATCATGACTGAAACAACTGCGTTCCAGACCGGGCTCCTGAACCAGGCCGCCGGCGTCGTCCCCGCCATCAGGGCCACCCAGGTGCACAAGGCATTCGGTTCCCTCCACGTGCTCAAAGGCATCGACCTGACCGTCATGCCCGGCACGGTGACCGTGATCCTGGGACCTTCCGGCTCCGGAAAGTCCACCTTCCTGCGTCTCGTCAACCAATTGGAGACGCTGACCGGGGGCTCCATCGAAGTCAACGGCGAACTCATCGGCTACAAGCATGTCGACAAGAACGGCCAGGACATGCTGCAGACCCTGAACGACAAGGAGATCGCCGCCCAGCGTTCCCGTCTCGGCATGGTCTTCCAGCGGTTCAACCTGTTCCCGCATATGACCGCGCTGGAGAACGTGATGGAGGCGCCGGTCCACGTCAAGCGCATGCCCAAGAAGGAGGCCCACGATCTTGCCGTCGCCGAATTGGAGCGCGTCGGCCTCGGTGATCGTCTCGACTATTACCCCGCGCAGCTGTCCGGCGGACAGCAGCAGCGCGTGGCCATCGCCCGCGCGTTGGCCATGAAGCCCGAGATCATGCTGTTCGATGAGCCGACCTCCGCGCTCGATCCCGAGCTCGTGGGCGAAGTGCTGAGCGTCATGCGTTCGCTCGCCAAGGATGGCATGACGATGGTGTGCGTGACCCACGAGATCGGATTCGCCCGTGAGGTCGCCGACCAGGTGGTGTTCATGGATGGGGGAGTCGTCGTGGAAAAGGGCGGCCCCGAGATCATCGAACATCCGACCGAGCCGAGGTTTAAGGACTTTCTACAGCATGTGCTGTAGAAAGGCTGTTCATATTACCTCAGCACTGTCGTGCTTCGGCGTCGCCTACGTACAGTCCACTGGACTGTCCGTTTTACGGCTCCGCAGCATGTGCTGTAGAAAGGCTGTTCATATTACCTCAGCACAGGATAAGTTCTTTTTCCCTCTCTTAAACGGGAAGGGGAAGGACGGATTCTGGGCATATCACCACCATAGGGATGACGTCTCTAGGCGTTCTGGGCATATACGTATCACGAAAGGGCGGTTTCGCCGTCGTTCGTGAACCGCATATGCCCAGAACGCCGTATTTTGTATCGATATGCCCAGAATAATTGGTAGGGATATGCCCGGAACTTGTGATAGTCAGTGGAGGTATGCCCGGAACTTGTGATAAGTGACAAAGGCATGCCCGGAACGTGTGCGGAGTGAGCGGGGCCGGCGGCCGGTTGAGGCCGGTGGCTCGGTTTTCCTGAGTGCTTTGAGATGTGACGATAGTATTGCAACAGGCCGGGTTGTTCGACTCAGGACATATGCGTCCGCTAGGCTGGTGAGCCATGTGTGGAATTGTTGGATATGCAGGAAATGTCGAAACCGCGTGCGGCAAGCCGCTTGAGGTGTGTCTTCAGGGTCTGGCGCGGTTGGAATACCGTGGCTATGATTCGGCCGGTGTGGCGCTGAGCGCGCCTGGTATGGATACGGTGGCCGTGCGCAAGAAGGCCGGCCGACTGAAGAACCTGGTCGCAGACATCGAGCGCAAGCCCATGCCGCTTGCCACCGTGGGCATCGGCCATACGCGTTGGGCCACGAACGGCGAGCCGAGCGATGTGAACGCCCACCCGCACACCAGCATGGACGGCAAGGTGGCCATCATCCACAACGGCATCATCGAGAACGCCTCCCAGCTGCGCCTCGATTTGCAGGCCGAAGGCTACCGTTTCGCCTCCGCCACGGACACTGAAGTGGCAGCCAAGCTGCTCGGCAAGATCGTGGACAAGATCATCGCCGAGCAGGGCAAGCCGGATCTGTTCGAGGCCGTCCGCCGCATGGCCCGTATGCTGCAGGGCGCATTCACCATCCTGGCCACCGACTGCCGCCAGCCGGACATCGTGGTCGGCGCCCGTCATGACTCCCCGTTGGTGGTGGGGCTCGGCGAGGGTGAGAACTTCCTCGGCTCTGATGTGGCCGCGTTCGTGGCCTACACCAAGCAGGCCATGGAAATCGATCAGGATCAGGCCGTATGCGTGTCCGCCGACAAGGTCGTCGTCACCGACTTCGACGGTAACGTGGTGGCCAATCCCAAGACCTACACCGTGGACTGGGACGCCTCGGCCGCTGAAAAGGGCGGCTGGGATTCCTTCATGGACAAGGAGATTCATGAGGATCCGGCCGCCGTGCAGCGCACGCTGCTGGGCCGGTTCGACGCCAAGGGCGACATCGCACTGGACGAGGTGCGCATCGACGAGCATGATTTCAAGGCCATCGACAAGATCATCGTCGTGGCCTGCGGCACGGCCGCATATGCCGGCACCGTGGCCAAATACGCCATCGAGCACTGGGTGCGCATCCCGGTGGAAGTGGAACTCGCCCATGAGTTCCGCTACCGTGACCCTATTCTGACCCCGCGTACCTTGGTGGTCGCCATTTCTCAGTCCGGCGAGACCATGGACACGCTGATGGCCCTGCGGCATGCCCGCGAACAGGGCTCCAAGGTGCTCGCCATCTGCAACACGCAGGGAGCCTCCATACCGCGTGAATCCGATGCGGTGCTGTACACGCACGCAGGGCCGGAGGTGGCCGTAGCCTCCACCAAGGCGTTCGTGGCGCAGATCACCGCCGCCTATCTGCTGGGCCTGTATCTGGCGCAGGTCAAGGGCGCGATGTTCCGCGACGAGATCCGGCAGGTGCTCGATTCCCTCAAGGACATGCCGCGCAAGATCCAGTGGGTGCTCGACACCCAGCCCAAGGCCATCCAGACAGCCGCCGAACGCATGGTGAACGCCAGCTCCTTCCTGTTCCTCGGCCGTCATGTCGGCTACCCGGTGGCGCTTGAGGGCGCGTTGAAGCTGAAGGAGATTGCCTACACGTTCACCGAGGGCTTCGCCGCCGGCGAGCTCAAGCACGGGCCGATCGCACTGGTGGACGAGGGTGAGCCGGTAGTGTTCATCGTGCCGCCGGAGCGTGGACGCAACGTGCTGCATGCCAAGGTGATCTCCGGTATCGAGGAGGTCAAGGCTCGCGGTGCCTATATCATCGCCGTGGCCGAACAGGGTGACCCCGATGTGGAGCGGTATGCGGACGTGGTGTTCTGGCGTCCTGCCTGCCCGACGCTGATGAGCCCGCTCGTGGATGTGGTGCCGTTGCAGCTGTTCGCCATGGATATGGCCCAGCTCAAGGGCTACGACGTTGACAAGCCGCGCAACCTCGCCAAGTCCGTCACCGTCGAGTGAGGCTATCGGCCGCTGCGGCGTGCTGAAGGAGCCACTAGTCGGTTAGGAGGAAACCATGCCACGTCCGCATCGATACGTGACCGAGGAGCCACATATCCCATTCGAGCTGGACGTGCTCTATGAGGACGAGCGGATTATCGTGGTGGACAAGCCGCATTTTCTGGCCACCATGCCTCGCGGTATGTGGTATCGGCAGACGGCGTTGATCCGGTTGCGCGAGCGGCTGGGGGAGCCAGACATCACTCCCGCGCACCGCTTGGACCGCATGACCGCCGGCGTGCTGGTCTTCGTGCGGGACAAGGCATCACGTGGGGCCTACCAGATGCTGTTCCAGAATAAGCAGGCCGCCAAAGTATATGAATGCCTTGCCCCTTGCCGCCCGATCGCGCGTCCCCGATACGGCACCATCGAACCGATTGCCCCGCCGCGTCCGTTCCCGCTGGTGCGGCGTTCCCATATCACCAAACTGCGTGGCACCATGGCCGCCTTCGAGGAGCCCGGCACGGTCAACGCCGAAACCCTTATCGAACGTGGCGAACGGCTCATGCCGGTGGCACCTGTACGTCTCCCATCGCATGCCCTGTATGGCGTGCGTGCTTCTGCGTGCCGCTTTGAGACCACGCCTGTGCGGCAAGACCATTCCGGTCTTCCCGGCGATGCGGGGGACGCAGACATCGCCGGTCTTGCGGGTATCTCCCGTATCGCCGGTATCTCCCGCCTCGTGGACGCCTCCCGTATCGCCGGCCTCGAGGACGGCATTCATGCCGATGCGGCAGGTTCGATGACCTGTCGCTACACCTTGCACCCGCGTACCGGCAAGACCCACCAGCTCAGGGTGCATATGAACTCGCTCGGTCTGCCCATAGTCGGAGATGATTTCTACCCGCGCATAGAGACCCGTGCGTACGACGATTTCAGCCGTCCTTTGCAGCTCGTCGCCCGTCGGCTGGCCTTCATCGACCCCATCACCGATGAGCCGCGTGAGTTCGTCTCCCGCGTTCCGCTGCAAGCCGCGTCATGCCGTCGCCATCCATAAGCCTGCAGGGCGGCACCGTATCCCCCTGAACGTCGCTGCATAATCATAATGCCTGTGCAGTGCCGTTTAGTACCGTGCAATGCTGTGCAGTACCGCGCAATACCGCGCAGCTGGGCTGTACAGCATTGCTGGGCAGCCCAGCCCAGAATCCCTCCCAAAACGGGTCGAAACATAAGTTATTGATGGCATCGGTTTATGTTTCGACCCATTCCGCACCCTCGAAACGGGTCGAAACATAAACCATAGACTGCGAAAACTTATGTTTCGACCCGTTTCTTCCAACTGCCCCGTGTGAAGCTGTATGCATTGCGGCTAGAGTGAAACGCCTGACGACTTTCCGGCGTACGATACCGGTGTAGACGCAAGGATGCGTCGACCATAATCGGCGTGTGCCGATTCAGGAAGGTCGTAATAATGAACAAGTCGTCGAGTGACAGTGTTGCTGATCAATCCGAGATCCAATTATGCATTGCGGGCGTGAATGCGGCTACGCGTAAACGAATGGTCCGTCGAATGCACAAAGGTGAGGTGGTCAGCCCATATCGTGGCATATATGCGGAGTCGTCCTATTGGAGCGGCCTGAATCCCAAGCAACGTATTCTGCATGTGCTGGAGGCATTGTCCCGTTGCCATCCAAGCTGGGTGTATGCAGGGCTCAGCGCAGCTGCGGCGATGGATTTGGATTATCCATGGTCTTTGTTGACCGATGAGAGCATTTACGTCGCATACAACTCAAGCAGACAGGGGCATATGCGGTCGCAGACGAAGCCGATTTTTGTCTCCTCGGATGCGGCGCTTACCACTCGCTTCGCTCTTGGGAACAGGACGGTGTCCGTGCTGACTACAACCGTGGGAAGGGCTCTTGTGGATTGCGCGTTGCGATATCCGTTTCGTGTGGTGCTGGGCATGTTTGATTCGGCGTTCCGACGCAAACTCGTTGATGCTGAGAGTGTTATAGAGGAATGCGATCATCTTCATAGCGATTGCGGTCCGGTGTTTCGTCTGCTCCATTACACAGATGCGCGTAGTGAAAACGGTGGGGAATCGTTGTGCCGCGCCACGATGATCGAACGCGGTTTCGCCGTTCCGCAATTGCAGCATGAATTTATCGATCCGGAGAACGCGTGGCATTCACGACGGGTCGACTTCGTATGGCATACGCCGGATGGCCGCATCATTGTCCTTGAATATGATGGGGCCCGGAAATATGTCGATCCAGCGATGACGAAACGACGTGACATACACCAGGTGGTGGCCGCGGAGAAGTCACGGGATGATATGCTGCTGCGCGCTGGGGTGACGACGGTAGTTCATGCCACCTATGACGATGTGGTAGACAGCAACGCAATTTGGGTGAAACTGATGCGGGCGCAGGTTCCTTTGACGGGTGCCAATTGGCTGTATGAGCGAGAATAGCGTGGCTGATGGCGCGAGCTGAGGGTGATGGCTGAGGTCGGGGAGAAATCATATGGAAGGGCTTGTTCGTCGGCGCGGCGTGGGCGTGGGTGTCGGCGCCAGTCGTTCGGATGACTTCTCCCGGCAGCATACGGGTCGAAACATAAGTTATTGATGGTATCGGTTTATGTTTCGTCCCATTCCGCACCCTCGAAATGGGTCGAAACATAAACCATAGACTGCGAAAACCTATGTTTCGACCCGCGCTCGGCGAAATCGGAGTTCCAGAGCGGCTCAGCAGGAGGCAGTCACTCGCTCAAATCGCGTACAGAGCCGCGTTCGACGAGTTCAGGGGGAATGACGGTTTTGATGCCGGTTGGCACTTTCTCTCCCTCGCATTGACGGCGGACCATGGAGAAGGCAGTGGCTCCGACATCCTTGAACCGCAGTCGCATGGTGGTGAGATTCAGCCGTGGCACCATGTCCGCCAACGAATCGTCGACGCCGACGACGCTGACATCGTCAGGCACGCGCTTGCCGGCGGATTGCAATCCGAGAATCGCGCCATAGGCCATCTGGTCGTTGGCAGCGTAAATAGCCGTGCAGTCGGGGTCATGAGCCAAGGCGACGCCTGCCTGATAGCCGGAATCCGCGCACCAGTCTCCGATGTACATGCTGGGCACCGGGGCTCCGATCTGCTCGAGCGCCTCGCGCCATCCTCGGGCGCGGCTTTCCGCGGCTCGGGATGTGGCAGGGCCGGCGATGTGGTACACCGTTTTGTGGCCTTTGCTCATCAGATAATCCACGATGGCGGTGGAACAGCCGTATTGGTCGGTGTCCACCGTGGGACAGTGGTCTGCGGCGCCTTCGGAGATAAGTACTACAGGGAGCTCTTTTGGTGGCTTGTATCCCGCGAAGTCGGAGATGCGCTCCTCGAGCACCACGATGACGCCATCCACGGGTTGCTGCTGCATGCGCTCGATTGCGGCGGCCAGCGTGCGCTCCGAGCCGTGGCGCATGGTCTGGATGGTGATGGAGTAGTCGTCATCCGCGGCGCTCGAAATGATGGAATCCAAGATACGGGAGTTACCGAAGGATGATGTGTTGAACATGACGACGCCGATGTCCTGGAACTTGCCGCGTTTGAGCGCGCGGGCGGCGTAGTTCGGACGGTATCCGAGGCGTTGCATGACGGCTTCGACCCGTTGACGGGTCTCCGGTTTGACCGCGTCGCTGCCATTGGCCACGCGGGATACGGTTTGGGGGGACACGCCTGCGGTTTTCGCCACATCCTGCATGGAGACTTGTGAAGACTTCGCCATTATGACCCCCGGTATGGAACCTACGACTGCTGCTATGGCTTGCTGCGCCACATCGTATGATGTCATACATCATCGAAAACGGCAACGATAACATCATTGTTTTCGTGACCATTGTACCAGCATTGAGGAAAACACAGTATTCAACACGGCTGTTCGGTGATTGGACAAGATGATAAATGGTGTTATTATGATAACGCAAACATTTTTGTTAGGGATGGGTGTACCGCCGTAATGGCTTTAGTGATGTAGCCATGACGGAACACTTGTCTACAGCCTTCGAAGGAGAGGGGTTGGAATGGCCTCAGCTGATGTTGCTGCCACTTCCGTGAAAACGGACGGGGCGCGCGTGAATAAGCATAAGGCGGATTGGCGTGGTTGGAAGTTCATGTGGCCTTTTGCGGTGGTGTTCGTGTTCGTGTTCATCATCCCGATCGTGTACGCGGTTTACATCTCGTTCTTCAAGAAGCAGATGATCGGCGGCACCCGGTTCGTCGGTGTGGAGAACTATGCGCGGCTGTTGCAGGACGGCCAGTTCTGGTCGTCGGTTGGTCGTGTGGCCTTGTTCACGGTGGTGCAGGTGCCGATCATGCTGTTCCTTGCGGCGGCGATGGCGTTGGCGATCGACAGCATGAAGCTGCATGGCACGAAGTTCTTCCGTATCTCCACGTTCCTGCCGTATGCGGTGCCGGCGGTGGTGTCGACCCTGATCTGGGGTTTCGTGTATGGCGCGAAGTACGGTCTGGTGGGTTCCCTGAACGGTTTCCTGGGTACGGACATCGACATGTTCGACCCGAGTGTGCTGCTGGCGTCGATCGGCAACATCAATACGTGGGAGTTCACGGGTTATAACATGCTGATCTTCTACAGCTCGCTGTCCACGATCCCGCATTCCCTGTATGAGGCGGCCTCGATCGACGGCGCGAGCGAGTGGCAGATCGTCAAGTCGATCAAGCTGCCGGAGTTGAGGGGTTCCTTGGCGATCACGGTGATCTTCAGCATCATCGGCTCGTTCCAGCTGTTCAACGAGCCGAGCATTCTGCAGAGCATGGTGCCGGGCAATGCGATCACGACGTATTACACGCCGAACATGTACGCGTACAACCTGTCGTTCTCCGGCAACCAGTCGAACTATGCCGCCGCCCTGGCGATTGTGATGGCGGTGATCACGATGGCGATCGCGTACGCGGTGCAGTTGAGGAGCATGAAGGAGCAGATGAGGTGATGCGCCCGGTGGCTGTCTCGAGGATGATTGTGATTGTGTCTGTGATCGTGAAGGAGCGTGCGTGATGAGTGCAGCTGAGACTTCCGCCCGTGTGTCGGCGGCGGGGCTGAGGGCCCAGGAGCGGGCCGCGAAGAAGGCGGAGAGGGAGCGTCAGAGGAGGATCGAGAGGGACGAGGCCGCGGAGCGCAGGCGCGCGGCGAAGGCCGGGTTCGCGAACGTGAATAACCCGAGGCGTTCCATGCTGATGACGGTGTTGTGCGCGGTGTTCGCCGTGTACTGCCTGTTCCCGTTCGTGTACCTGCTGATCAACGCGACGAAGACGCAGGCCGACTTCACGTCGACGTTCGGCCTGGGCTTCGGCAAGTCGTTCGCCCTGTGGGACAACATCGTGACGGTGTTCACCTACCAGGAGGGGATCTTCGGCCGCTGGCTTATTAACACGCTCCTGTACGTGGTGGTGGGCGCGGGCGGCGCGACCCTGCTGGCGATTATGGGCGGCTACGCCTTGGCGAAGTTCCGCTTCCCCGGCAGGAAGGCCGTGTTCGCGGTGATCATCGGCTCGATCAGCGTGCCGGGCATCGCGCTGGCGGTCCCGCAGTTCCTCCTGTTCGCCAAGCTGGGCCTGACGAACACGCCGTGGGCCATGATCATCCCCTCGCTGATCTCCCCGTTCGGTTTGTACCTGATGTGGATCTTCAGCGAGCAGGCGGTGCCGACCGAGCTGCTGGAGGCGGCACGCGTGGACGGCGCCTCGGAGTGGCGCACGTTCTGGACGATCAGCATGCCCCTGCTGGCTCCCGGCATCGTGACGACCGCCCTGTTCACGATCGTGGCGACGTGGAACAACTACTTCCTGCCGTTGATCATGCTCAAGGACTCGAACTGGTATCCGCTGACCATCGGCCTGAACCAGTGGAAGGACCAGGCCTCGACCGCCGGCGGCCAGGCGATCCAGAACCTCGTGATCACCGGCTCCCTGATCACGATCATCCCCCTGGTCATCGCGTTCCTCATGCTCCAGAAGTACTGGCAGTCCGGCCTCGCCGCCGGCGCAGTCAAGGAGTGAATCCTCCTTATGGAGACATTCCTCCTGCTGTGCATAGTGCAGATTCCGCCCAATAAGCGGTAGCGAGCAGGCGAGTATCTGGCCGGTGAGCCGTTTCCCATGGCTCACCGGCTTCTGTTCCATCGAAGTAGATGGAATGTCGATGGAGATATCACTACGCAAGTAAGGACAAACGATACCAATGACTGAACATAGGACGTTCAATTGGCCGCAACCGCTCGAGGGGCAGAAGCCCCGCATCTGGTACGGCGGCGACTACAACCCCGACCAGTGGCCCGAAGAGGTCTGGGACGAGGACATCGAACTGATGAAGAAAGCCGGGGTCAATCTGGTCTCCGTCGCCATCTTCTCTTGGGCCAAGCTCGAGCCCGAGGAAGGTGTCTATGACTTTGATTGGCTCGACCGCGTCATCGACAAGCTAGGCAAGGCCGGCATCGCCGTCGATCTCGCAACCGGCACCGCATCCCCGCCGATGTGGCTGACCCAGGCCCACCCGGAGATCCTCTGGGTCGACTACCGCGGTGACGTCTGCCAGCCTGGCGCACGCCAGCACTGGCGAGCCACCAGCCCGGTGTTCCTGGACTACGCGCTCAACCTGTGCCGCAAGATGGCCGAACACTACAAGGACAACCCTTATGTGGTCTCTTGGCATGTGAGCAACGAGTACGGCTGCCATAATCGCTTCGACTACTCCGAAGACGCCGAGCGTGCCTTCCAAAAGTGGTGTGAAAAGCGTTACGGCACCATCGACGCCGTGAACGATGCCTGGGGCACCGCCTTCTGGGCTCAGCGTATGAACAACTTCTCCGAGATCATCCCGCCGCGCTTCATCGGCGACGGCAACTTCATGAACCCGGGCAAGCTGCTCGACTGGAAGCGCTTCAGCAGCGACGCACTCCTCGACTTCTACCGCTCCGAACGCGACGCACTGCTGGAGATCACGCCCGGCAAGCCGCAGACCACGAACTTCATGGTCTCCGCCGGCGGCACCGGCCTCGATTACGACAAGTGGGGCTATGACGTGGACTTCGTGTCCAACGACCATTACTTCACGCCGGGCGAGGCTCACCTCGATGAGCTCGCATACTCGGCATCCCTCACCGACGGCATCGCGCGCAAGAACCCCTGGTTCCTGATGGAACATTCCACCTCGGCCGTCAACTGGCGCCCGATCAACTATCGTGTGGAGCCCGGCGAACTGGTGCGCGACTCCTTGGCGCATCTGGCCATGGGCGCCGACGCCATCTGCTACTTCCAGTGGCGGCAGTCCAAGGCCGGCGCGGAGAAGTGGCACTCCTCGATGGTGCCTCACGCGGGTGCCGACTCCCAGATCTTCCGCGATGTGTGCGAACTGGGTGCCGACCTAGGCAAACTGGCCGACGAAGGTTTGTTGGACACCAAGCTGGTCAAATCCAAGATTGCCGTCGTGTTCGATTACGAGTCCCAGTGGGCTACGGAACATACCGCCACGCCTACTCAGGAGGTACGCCATTGGACCGAACCGCTTACGTGGTTCCGCGCGTTGGCGGACAACGGTCTTACCGCCGACGTGGTGCCGGTCCGCGGCCCCTGGGACCAGTATGAAGCTGTGGTGCTGCCGAGCCTGACCATCCTTTCGGAAGAGACCTCGCGCCGTGTGCGTGAATATGTGGCGAATGGCGGCAAGCTGTTCGTGACCTATTACACCGGTCTGGTCGATGAGAAGGATCACGTCTGGCTGGGCGGTTACCCCGGCTCCATCCGTGATGTGGTGGGTGTGCGCATCGAGGAGTTCGCCGCCATGGGCGACGATTTCCCGGGCGCTATGGATCATCTCGACCTTACCAACGGCGCCGTGGCTCACGATTTCGCCGATGTCATCACCTCCGTGGCCGATACCGCCCACGTGGTGGCCTCCTTCAAGGCGGACAAGTGGACCGGATTCGACGGCGCGCCAGCCGTCACCGTCAACGACTTCGGCGACGGCAAGGCGGCGTATGTCGGTGCTCGTCTGGGCCGTGAGGGGCTCGCCAAGACATTGCCGGCATTGCTGGAGGAGCTTGGTATCGAGACCCCTGCTGGAGACGACCGTGGTGAGGTGCTGCGCGTGGAGCGCGCGGACGCCACGGATGAGAACCACTTCGTGTTCCTGTTCAACCGCACGCATGAGGTCGCCGTGGTGGATGTGGAAGGTGAACCGCTGGTCGCTTCGCTGGCGCAGGTCAACGAATCCGAGCATACGGCTGCGATTCGGCCCAACGGTGTTCTGGTGGTGAAGCTGTAGCGGTAACGCCGCTGTCTGATTGATGCGCCGGCCTCTGCCTTGTGTGGAGGCCGGCGCATTGGCATAGATTGCGAACATGCGCAGCACGGATCCCATGCGATCGCCGCAGTATCCGGATGGGTCATGATTCGATTGGGGTCTGCCGGCCGGGTTCTAGTATGCCGTGCCTGTGAAATTCGTCGATTATATCGTGGCTCCTCTTGCCAGGGGAGCTGGCCCTCGCGAAGCGGGACTGACGGGTAGTCAATTTGTTGACGCATTTCTGGCGCAGCATGCTAGCGATCGTTGTAATGCTTGGCTGACCTCCGTAGTGGGGGCGGATTGTCGACTGGATGAAGACTACTTTCGCAAACCGGAATGTAAGCGCTTACGCCAATTATTCCGGAATTGTGGATAGTGTTTGCGATAACACGCCGATATTGGCGCGCTTGCGTTCGTTGGCGGAGTGTGTATACTTGCAGATGTTAACGCAATCATAGTTGTTGGAGATGGCGATTGGAGCCACATCTCAGGGTCGAGGGGAATTCCAAGGAATTTGAATCGATTGCAGCTGGTGGTTGCGAATGACATACATATGAATCGTTCTGGACGGTTCAAGGAAGGAAAACAGAACGATGAAGTTCACCGCTGCAAAGAAGGCCGTCGCCCTTACTGGCGCCGTGACCATGCTGGTATCCGTTGCCGCCTGCGGTTCCGACAGCAACTCCAGCAGCCAGCCTGCACAGGAGAGTGATGTGCAGGAGATCACCGTGTGGGCTTGGGAGCCCACGCTGACCCAGGTCGCCAAGGATTTCACCAAGGAGACCGGCATCAAGGTCGACCTGAAGAACGTCGGCACCAACACCAAGGAATACACGCAGCTAGACAACGCCATCGAGGCCGGCTCGGGCGCCCCGGATGTGGCCCAGGTCGAGTACTACGCCATCCCGCAGTACGCCATCAAGGGCAACCTGCTTGACATCACCGACAAGACCTCCGGCTTCGAGGACTTCTACACCCCTGGCCCGTGGGCATCCGTGCAGTTCGGCGGCAAGGTCTACGGCCTGCCGATGGATTCCGGCCCAATGGCCTTCTTCTACAACAAGGAGGTCTTCGACAAGGCCGGCGTTGACGCCGAGCAGATCAAGACCTGGGATGACTACTACGAGGCCGCCAAGAAGATTCACGCCCTTGGCGACAACTACTACATCACTTCCGACACTGGTGACGCAGGCTTCTACGACTCGATGACCTGGCTCGCCGGCGGACAGCCGTTCAAGACCTCCTCCGACGGCTCCGAAGTCACCATCAACCTGACCGGTGACGAGAACGTGCAGAAGTTCAACGAATACTGGCAGAAGCTGCTCGATGAGGGCCTGCTCGACACCAAGACCGCCGGCTGGTCCGAGGATTGGTTCAAGGGCATGGTCGATGGCACCATCGCCTCCCTGCTCACCGGTGCCTGGATGCCGGCCAACCTGGCCAACTCCGCTGCCGGTGGCGCCGGCAAGTGGCGCGTGACCCAGATGCCGACTGCTGACGGCTCCGCCACCAACTCCGAGAACGGCGGTTCTTCGCTGGCTGTGCTCGCCTCCTCCAAGAAGGCCGAGGCCGCCTACAAGTTCATCGAGTACGCGAACCACGGCGACGGTGTGGCCACCCGTGTGGCCGGTGGCGCCTTCCCGGCTGACAAGGCTTCCATGGAGGCTGATTCCTTCAAGAACGCCACCACCGTCAAGAACGCCGATGGTCAGGACGTCGACTACTTCGGCGGCCAGAAGTACAACGAGGTCCTCGCCCAGGCGGCTGAGAACGTGTCCTCCGACTACCAGTTCCTGCCCTTCGAGGTCAAGGCCCGCACTATCTTCGGCGACTACGTCGGCAAGTCCTACACCGGCGACCAGAAGCTCGCCGATGGTGTAGCCGCTTGGCAGAAGGCCCTGCAGGATTACGGCAAGGATCAGGGCTTCACCGTCAAGTAAGCCAATGAGGCAAAGCCTGATGATCTGACGGTTCCCCATACCGTTTCCGATTGAACGAGCCCCTGAGGTGCATGCCTCAGGGGCTCGTCGTATTTGCATTGCCCCCCTTTCGGCCGATTCAGAGGATGATAGTAGACTCTGCACCATGGGCATGATCGGACGGCGACTTTCAAGAATGGCTACGGCAGTTGTGGCTGCAATCCTTTCCGTATCCCTTGCCTCATGCGGGCAGGCCACGCAGGACAATCGCACGCAGATCACCGTGTGGAGCTGGGAACCCAGCATGGGCAAGGTCATCAGTCGATTCGAAAAGGCCAATCCGGACATCAAGGTCAATTGGACGAACATTTCCGGCTACAACAATCTCAACACCGCCATCCAGGACGGATACGGCACCCCTGACGTGGCGCAGATCGAATACTATGCATTGCCGCAGTATGCGGTCTCCGGCCAACTGCTCGACCTGACCGACCGTCTTGGCTCCGATTACGCCAACTTCTACACGGGCGGTACATGGGCCTCGGTGCAGCTTGCCGGACGAATATACGGTCTGCCGATGGACTCCGGTCCGATGGGGTTCTTCTACAATGACGACATCTTCACCCAGGCCGGCGTCGATGCCACGCAGATCAAGACATGGGATGACTACTACGAGGCTGCGAAAAAACTCAAGGACATCGGCGTTTATATCGCAGCCGATGCGGGAGACGGCAGCTTCTACGATGCGATGATCTGGCTCGCCGGAGGCCAGCCGTTCCACACGTCGACCGATGGGAAAACCGTCACCATCGATCTTGAGCATGATGCCGGAACCCAGCGATTCACCGAATTCTGGCAGCGCATGATCGATGAGGGGCTAGTCGACACCACGTCAGCCACATGGTCCGACCGGTGGAAAACACGTGTGGGCAACGGGACCATCGCATCCGTGTTCATGGGAGCCTGGATGCCATCATTGCTGCTCGCCAACGTGCCGGGCGCGGCAGGCCTATGGCGCGTGACCACAATGCCTACCTATGACGGTCAACCAGCCAACGCGGAAAGCGGTGGCTCCGCGTTGACCGTATTGCAGCTCACCCGCAAGCCGGACGCGGCATACCGATTCGTTGACTTTGTCGCCCATGATGCGCAGGGCATCAGTGCGCGCGTGGCCGGCGGCGCATTCCCCGCCGACTATGCCACGCTGAATTCCGAGAGTTTCCTGGACAAGACCACCATCACGAATGATGATGGCATCGAAATCCCCTATTTCGGGGGGCAGAAGTTCAACCGAGTACTTTCCGAGGCCGCCGAGGACGTATCCGTGGGATACCAGTATCTGCCATTCGAGGTATATGCGCGCAGTGATTTCGAATCCACCGTAGGCAAGTCCTACAAGTGGACAAGCGACTTCCAGGCGTACCAGCTTCGGCAGGCCGACATCGATCTGGGGCGGAAGGACGCCAACGGCAAGCCTTTGCAGCCTCTGACGGATCCGGGCAAGAAGATCAGCCTTGAAACGGGACTCGCCCAATGGCAGAAGGACCTGAAGGAATACGGATTCAATCAGGGCTTCACCATCAAATAGACAACATAGCCTAACCCACTACCGCATGTTGCGTGCGTAGATATGCGCCATGCCCTTGAAGATGAGATCGGGGTCGTAGACGTCGATCTCATCGGTGTCGCCCTCGAACACGCGCCCGAGACCGCCGGTGGCGATCACCGTGAAGTCCTCGCCGCCGAGCTCCTTGCGGAACTGCTCGATGGTGCGCTCCACGCCGCCCAGGAACGTGTAATACAGTCCCGCCTGCATGCACACTTTGGTGTTGGTGCCGAGGATCGTGGTCGGTCGGGTGATCTCCACCTCCGGCAGTTGCGCGGTGTCGCCCCACAGGGCCGCGGCACCGGTCCGGATGCCGGTGGTGATTACGCCGGCATCGATCACGCCGTTGGCGTCCACATGGGTGAATGTGGTCGCCGTACCGAAATCGGCCACCAGTACCGGGCCGCCATATTCGTTGTAGGCGCCCGCGCAGTCGGCCAGGATGTCGGCACCCAGGGACTTCGGGTCGTCCACGCGCACATTCATGCCGGTCTTGACGCCGGGGCCTATCACCATGGGATCGAGTCCGAAGAACTTGATGATTGAGGAGCGGAAGGAATGCATCACCTTCGGCACCACCGAACAGATGATTACATCATCCACATCATCCGGGGTGAATCCGCTCATATGCAGGAATTCCGTGAGGAACAGCCCGTATTCGTCAGACGTGTGATTTGCTTTCGACGTAATGCGGTACGTGCCCACATTCGTATTGCCCGACTTGCCATCCAAAAAACCGATGACGATGTTCGTGTTGCCGATATCGACGGCCACCAGCATGATAACCCTCCAACGTCGAGATGGATTTCAAGGGTTATTCTACTCCCGCGTCTATGATGGGGCAGCGGTGGTCGACCCGACTGGGCGGCCAACCGGCTTATTGGAACTGCATATGTTCATAACCATGCATAGTGCATATTGAATATCAAGAATCACAGAGGAATACCCATGTCACAAGACAATGGTGCACAAGATAATGGTGCGCACGCCGGCAGCGGCGCAACCGGAGCGAACGGTACCGAATCCACGACTGCGGCGACCACGGACGCCAGCCTCGCCGCACGAGCGAAGAACCCGAAGAAGAACGGTCCCAAGTGGTGGCTGATCTCCCTGATTGCAGTCATCGCGGCGATCGCGGTCGTCGTGGGCGTCACGTTCGCCTTTTCCGCGAACGACGAAGGGCAGACGGACACATCCGGCGCATCCGGCGCCAAATATGCCGACAGCGTGACCGTCGGCCTCAAGCTCGCCCCCACCAACCTCGACATCCGCACCACCGCTGGCTCCGCGCTTGACCAGGTGCTCATCGGCAACGTGTACGAAGGCATCGTGGCGCGCGACTCCAAGAACCAGGTGGCCCCCGCCATCGCCTCCAGCTGGGAGGAATCCAAGGACGGCCTGACCTACACCTTCCACCTCAACAAGAACATGACCTTCTCCAACGGCGACAAGCTGGATGCCGAGGATGTGGCCTGGTCCATCAACGAGCTCATCGCCAAGCAGTATCATGACGCCGAGGCGCTCGCCGCCGTGATCAAGGTCGAGGCCAAGGACGCCGACACCGTAGTCATGACCCTGAAGACCCCGAACTCCAACCTGCTGTGGACGCTGACCGGCCGCGCGGGTCTGGTGTTCGACAAGGACGCCAAGTACGACCTCAAGACCCAGGCCATCGGCTCCGGCCCGTACACCGTGTCCAAGTTCGTCGAGAACAGCTCGATCACCCTCAAGGCCAACGAGAAGTACTGGGGCAATAACAAGGCCAAGACGCCCACGGTGGTCATCAATTACCTGGCCGACGACAATGCTGCGGTTAACGCCCTCAAATCCGGCGACGTGCAGGTGCTCGCCCCGATCACCGAGACCCTGGCCGAGCCGTTCGCGTCCGATCCGGACAAATACACGGTCAAGGCGGGCAACGGCACCGACAAGTACGTGCTCGCCTTCAACAACGCCTCCGGCTCCAAGCTTGCCGACAAGCGCATTCGCCAGGCCATCCGCTACGCGATCAACCACAAGGAGATCATCGCCTCACGCGGCGGCGCTGACAAGGCGCTCGGCGGCCCGATCCCGTCCCTCGACCCCGGATACGAGGACCTGACCGGCCTCTACCCGTACGATCAGGCCAAGGCCAAGTCATTGATGGCCGAGGCCGGCTATTCCACCGATAAGCCGCTCGAACTGAGCTTGACCTATGCGAACATCTACGGCACCGAGCTCGGCGACCAGCTGCGCTCGCAGCTGAAGCCCATCGGCATCGACCTCAAGGTGAATGTGGTGGAGTTCTCCACCTGGCTTCAGGACGTGTACACCAACCACGACTTCGACATCTCGCTCGTGGACCACAACGAAAGCCACGACTTCTATTCCTGGGCCGATCCGACCTACTACTTCGGCTACGACAACAAGGACGTGCAGAAGCTGTACAACGAGGGCGTGGCCGCCACCTCCGACAAGGAGCGCGACGCCAAGTTCGCCGAGGCCGCGAAGCTCATCTCCGAGGACGCCCCGGCCGACTGGCTGTTCAACTACCGTGTCACCACCGCCACCGCCAAAGGGGTCGAAGGCTTCCCGTTCGACCTGAATCAGACGGTGATGCCGCTGTACGACGTGACGTACACCAAGTAGCCGCGGCTCGCGAAAACCTCGGCTCCTCTCTCCGATGGGGGCTGTCGCGATGGGAGCTGTCGCGAAGCGACCGAGGGGAGCCGTCACCATAGATGTCACCATAGGTATCACCATAGGTATCACCATAGGTATCACCAAAGGTATCACTAAAGGTATCACCAAAGGTAACTGAGAAGATCTCCGAAATCATCCGAATGCCAAGGAAAGGAGACTGGCGATGCGGTTCGTGATTCACCGTCTGGCGCTGTTCGTCGTGGCGTTGTTCGGATTGTCCATCGTGATCTTTGCCGCGCTGCGCATCCTGCCGGGTGATGTGGCCTCCGTGATGGCGGGCGTCAACGCCTCGCCCGCACGTGTGGCTCAGCTGCGCGAGCAGCTCGGGCTGAACAGGTCGTTGGTCGAGCAGTACGGTGATTGGATGGGTGCTTTGGTGCGCGGCGACTTCGGCACGTCGATCCTTACCGGTCGCTCGGTGACTGCGCTGGTCGCCTCGCGCGCCGCCATCACCTTTCCGCTGATCATCGTGGGACTGTTGATAGCTCTCGCCATAGGACTGCCGCTCGGCTGCGCGGCCGTACTGGCCCGCTCGGCCCGTGTACGGACGCTGTTCCATATGATGGCGATCATCGGCGGCGCGATTCCCGCATTATGGGGCGGTCTGCTGCTGATTCTGCTGTTCGGGCGCGGCGTGGGATTGATCGGCATCCTGCCCTCGCAGGGATTCCCGCTCGATGGTTGGGCGATGCCCGGTCGCGCGCTGCTTTCGCTGGTACTGCCGGCACTGTCCGTAGGCATCATCGTGGGGGCCTCCATCATGCGGTACACGCGCGCCGCATTGGGAGGATTCGCGGATTCCGGATACGTCGACATGGCCCGTTCCTGCGGCATGACACGTACGCAGGCGGTATTGCGCGTGGGCTTGCGGCTTGCGACTCCGCAATTGGTCTCGGTGATCGGGCTCACGTTCGCCTCGATGATCACCGGTGTGATGGTCATCGAAAACCTGTTCGCCCTGCCCGGCATCGGCAATGGTCTGGTCACGGATGTAGGCAACCGCGACTTGATCGCCGTGCAGAGCGAGCTGTTCCTGCTTGCCGCGTTCTTCTTGGGAATAGGCCTGATTGTGGATGTGCTGCACCGTGTCCTCGACCCTCGCATGAAAACCGCCACAAGCCTTTCGGAGGTGAGTCAATGAGCGGGCTGAGCATCGTACTGCGCTCCATCTGGCGTCGCGCGGAAGGCAGGTTCGCGCTGATCGTTCTGGCTCTGTGGGTAGTCGTGGCGCTCGTCTCCCTGGTATGGACGCCTCAGTCGTTATGGGTCACGGACGGCTACCATGTGTGGGCCAGGCCGTCCGCCGACCATTGGCTCGGCACTGATGGCACCGGGGCGGATGTGTTCAGCTGGCTGATGGCCGGCTCGCTCACGAATCTGCTTATCGTGCTGCTCACTGTGGCGCTTTGTGCCGTGTGGGGCCTCGCATTGGTCGCCGCAATGGTGGCCCGTAGCGCAGCGCTTTCCAGTGTCGCCGTCGTGCTGGTGGATGCGCTGATTTCCATTCCCACAGTGCTTGTGGCCTTGATTCTGGCTGTGCCGTTAGGTGCTTCGATCGTGGTGGTCGTCATCGCCTGCGGATTCGGGTACGGGCTCAATCTGGCGCGAATCGCGCGGCCTGCCGCGTTGCTCGCCGCTCGTTCGTCCTATGTGGAATCGGCCTTGTCGAACGGGGCCGGCGGATGGCGGGTGCTGGTCAGCCACATCATCCCCAACATCCTGCCGGTGCTTGCCGTGCAGCTTTCCTTGTCCGCCGGCACGGCGGTACTTGCCGAATCGGGGCTCACATATCTTGGCATCGGCGTGCCCTCCGGCGTGCCGAGCTGGGGGCATTCGCTGGCCACCTCGGTCAAGCTCATCAATGTATTTCCGCTGACCGTGCTGTGGCCCGGTCTCATCGTCACTGTGGTGGTCGTGGCGCTGAACGTGTTCGGCGACGTGCTGCGTGACGCCATCGATCCCGTAGCCAATCCCGCGTTGCGTCGGGTTGAGGAAGGGGACGGCAAGGCCGGCCGGGGCTGCATGCCCAATGGCATTTTCGAAACGGATAAGGTGGTCGAGGCATCTCAGTCATGTGAAACCACGGAGAACCACGCTGGGAACGCGGCTGCTGTTGCGATTCGCGGCGGTGAGCATAACGGCGGGGAGGCATACGATGGGCGTTGATGTTCGTGGTCTTTGCGTCACCATCGGTGGCAGCCGCATCATCTCTGATGTGGATCTGCGGATCGTCGATGGCGAGCGTGTGGGGCTGATCGGTTCATCGGGCTCCGGCAAATCGATGATCTCCAAGGCCATGCTCGGCCTGCTGCCCGTGAATGCCGAACCTACCGGTTCGGTGAGCATGGGAGGCGTGGAGGTGCTGGGTGCCTCCGAACGCGCGCTCGCCGACCTTCGCGGCCGATACGTGGGCACGGTGTTCCAGAACCCGGCCGCCGCCTTGAATCCGGTGATGACCGTCGGACAGCAGGTCGCGCTTCCTCTCCGGTTACACTACGATCTCACGCGGGCCGAACGGGCCGAGCGCGTGCGCGCCATGCTCGGCAAGGTCGGCCTGCCGGGGGAGGCTTACGGCAAATACCCTCATGAACTGTCCGGCGGACAGCAGCAGCGCGTGGGTATCGCCACGGCGCTCATCACTTCGCCGCGATTCATCATCGCCGACGAGCCGACCACGGCGCTTGACTCCATCACGCAGCGGCAGATCGTGGACCTGCTCACCTCGCTGGTGGACGATGCCGGCGCTGCGATGCTGTTCATCACCCATGATTTCTCGGTGCTGGCGCGCGCCACCACACGGTGCTACGTGTTGGATGCCGGGCGTATCGTGGAGTCGGGGAATACGGTCGACCTACTCGCTGCTCCTGCCACAGCCGAGACGCGGCGGCTGGTTGGTGCCGCGCGGAGCCTGACGTTGCACGCCGGAGTCGGGGAAGCCAAGGAACCCGGGGAATCCAAGGAGCGGTCCGATGAGTGACGCATCAACAATTAACCCCCATTCCGAAGCGGGGAATCCGGGCAGTACAGAGGACCGGGGTGGCTCGGGGCTGTCTCATGCTCCGTATGCATCGTCTATGTCATCCGACTCGTCTGCATCGGCACGGTATGAGGCCCGTCATGGTGCGCTGCTGCTGTCCGCGCAAGGGGTTAATGCCTCCTTTGCCTTACGCGACATGCATCGGGGATTGTTCGGCGGTGGGCTGTTCGGGCTTGGTCGGGCGGCCAGGCGCCAGGTGCTGTTCGACGTGTCCGCCGACGTGCATGCGGGGGAGTGCCTGGCGGTGATCGGAGCATCCGGGTCGGGCAAGACCACGCTCACCCGCATCATGCTGGGATTAGGTGCTGCGGATTCCGGCGAGATCATGTATCGCGGAGTCGAGGTGAGCCGGGGTTCGGCAGGCATGAAGGCCCTGCGCGCCGAGTCGTCCATCGTGTTCCAGGACCCGTATGGTTCGCTCGACCCGCGTTGGACGGTCGAACGGTCGGTGTCCGAACCGTTGTGGCTGCGCCGGCGGGCATTGGGCTTTGCGGCCGACGAGGTGGAGGGCAAGACCGTACAGGCGCTGGCCCGCGTAGGCCTTGACCCGCGCATGTTCCTCGGACGCTACCCATGCGACCTGTCCGGCGGTCAGGCCCAGCGCGTCGCCATCGCCCGCGCCATCGTCAACGAACCGCGCGTCATCCTGGCCGACGAGCCGATGAGCGCCATCGACGTGGCCGCCCGCGTGCGGATCCTCGAGACCTTCCAGTCGATTCTCTCCGGCGAGGGTTCGCAGACAGTCGATCCGGCGACCGGTGAGCCTGTCAGGCCCGCGATCATCATGGTCTCCCATGATCTGGGCGTCGTGCAGCATATCGCCGACCGCATCGTCGTGCTGAACGAAGGCCGCGTGGTCGAATCCGGACCTACGGCGGCTGTGCTCGGTGCCCCTCAGTCCGACTACACCCGGCAGCTCATCGCCGCCGCCTCGCTGTAGTCGTTGTTCGTATGATTAAACCGGGAGTCAGACCAGGCAGCCAATGCGGCAGTTGGCAGTGGTGCTTGGAGGCAAACCGCGGTTCGATTCCCTCGCGATTTCAGCCTATGATTCGATCATTATTCCAAGCTTTTGAGGTATGCCGATAAGTGATCAGACAGCCGCTCCGGCGGAAGAGCGTGCCCGAACGAAGACGCAGTTGAAGCCGCCGGCCCGAACGGACGCCCAGAAGGATCTGGCGACCAAGCCGATTGTCCCGCTGGTGATCTCCTTGGCGGGGCCGGCGATCGTGGCGCAGGCCGCGAACGCGTTGTACACGATCGTCGATCGACTCTTCATAGCACATATCCCCGAAGTGGGCGATCTGGCCATCGCGGGCATCGGCATCTGCTTCCCAATCACTATCGCCGTGGCGGCGTTCGCGTTGCTCGTCGGCTCAGGTGGCGCTCCCTTGGCGTCCATAGCCTTGGGCAAAGGCGATGTGCGTGCCGCCGAGCATATTCTCGGCGCGAGTGCCGCAATGCTGGTGGCGATTTCGCTGACGCTCACCGTGTTGTTGGAGTTCGGCAAAGTGCCGATTCTGGATGCGTTCGGTGCCAGCGCCGATACGTTGCCGTATGCCTCGGACTTCCTGGGGGTTTATCTGCTGGGTACCGTGTTCGTTCAGGTGACGCTTGGACTCAACTCGTTCATTTCTGCGCAAGGCAAAGCGAAAGTGGCTATGGTCTCGGTGCTGATCGGTGCCGGCATGAGCCTGATTCTTGACCCGGTGTTCATTTTCGTGCTCGATATGGGTGTTCGTGGCGCGGCTGTGGCGAACGTCATCTCCCAATTCCTCTCTGCGGCATGGATCGTGGCATTTCTGGCTTCATCGCGTAGCGCCATACGATTTCGCGCGACGTGGTTCAGGGTCGATGCGACGATTCTGCCGGTGCTGGCTTTAGGGGCTTCTCCGTTTGTGATGCAGTTGACGGAATGTGCCATCAACGTGGTGTTCAACACGCAGCTGGAACGGTTGGGTGGCGATGATTATGTGGCCGCCATGACCATCATCACCAGCATGATGCAGCTGATATATGTGGTGAACAATGGTCTGCAGCAAGGCGTTCAGCCCATCATTAGCTACAACTACGGAGCCCGGAACCATGAGCGTGTGCGGCATGCGTACCGTCTTGGCATCGGGCTACTACTTGTGGTGATGTCCGCTATGGTGACGGTCATCGCGATCATCCCGGAAACGATCGCGGGGTTGTTCACCGCTGACGCTGGCATTATAGCCATCGTCGGCTCGATGATGCCGCTGTTCGTGTGCGGATGGGGGATCTTCGGCATCCAATGCGGCGTTCAATGCACCTTGGTGGGGCTGGGTCTGGCCAAGCCTTCGCTGTTTTTGGCCATTCTGCGCAAAATCATCCTCCTGATTCCGCTGGCATTCGTATTGCCTCAGTTCATGGGCGTCACTGGCGTGTTTGTCGCCGAACCGATATCGGACATCACCTCGGCGTTGGTGTCCATTGTTGTCTTTCGGCATGAGATCAGGCGTGTGCTCGGCGGACAAGACGCTGTGCCCGGCATGGAGTGATGCATCTGGCCGGGACGGAGAGTCGTGCTGTGTCGCAGTCGGTGGGCAACGATTTTGCCATCCTGGCTGGCGGCGGTAAGCCATTTTGCCGCTACGCCTCGCACCTTGGCAGAATCGTTGCTGTCCGGAATGCGGTTACCTGCGACACGCCTATGCTGTGCCCTGTGCTATCGTATGAGACATGCAGTTCATCTCATGTTGTTGTCGCTGACCGACGCCCTAGGGCGAGCGGTGAGTGACGCATAACTTGAGATAGAGCATTCGTAGAGCGGCGAATCGGCCGCCATTGTTATTTCCTGATTGCCGAAGAAGCGGCAGAAGATGCCATGCAGGTGAAGTAATAGGAAAAGCTATAGGGTACAGGTGAAGCGGGAACTCGGCCGCAACACAACCCGACGAATCTCAACATCACAAGGTCATCCACACATATCCACTCGCCTGCGGACGTCGGTTCACGACAATCAACAGACCCACCAGTCAACCGTCACCCGTACAGCAAAGGATTCCCATCATGACCGTCCACAGCAGCCTCGCGGAACTCATCGGCAACACCCCGCTCGTCAAGCTCAACCACATCCCCCAAAGCCTCGGCGTCAAAGCCACCATCGCCGTCAAGGTCGAATACTTCAATCCGGGCGGCTCCTCCAAGGATCGCATCGCCGAGCGCATCATCGATGCAGCCGAGCGGTCCGGCCAACTGAAGCCTGGCGGCGTCATCGTAGAGCCCACCTCCGGCAACACCGGCGTCGGCCTTGCCCTGGTCGCCCAGCAGCGCGGATACCGTACGATCTTCACCCTGCCGGACAAGGTCTCCGAATCCAAGCGTGCGGTGCTGCGCGCCTACGGTGCCGAAGTCATCGTCACACCCACCGATGCCGGCCCGGACGACCCGCGCTCCTACTACCAGGTCGCCGAACGCCTCGCCAACGAGATTCCCGGCGGCTTCCGTCCGAACCAGTACGACAATCCGAACGGCCCGGAAAGCCACTACTACACCACCGGTCCGGAGATTTGGGAGGCCACCGACCATAAGGTCACGCACTTCGTGGCGGGCATCGGCACTGGCGGCACCATCTCCGGTACCGGCAAGTATCTGAAAGAAGCCTCGAACGGTGCGGTCAAGGTCATCGGTTCCGATCCGGAAGGCTCTATCTACTCCGCCGATTCACTGGCCGACGTGCACCAATACGACATCGAGGGCGTGGGGGAGGACTTCTACCCCAAGGCCTTCGACCGGAACATCACCGACGACATCGTCAAGGTGAACGATGCCGAGGCGTTCGAGATGACCCGCAGGCTCGCCGGCGAGGAGGCGCTGCTGGTCGGCGGCTCGTCCGGCATGGCCGTGGCCAGCGCCATCAAGTATGCGCTCGCCAACAATCTGGACGAGAACCAGCTGGTGGTGGTCCTGGCTCCCGATTCCGGCCGCAGCTACCTGGAGAAGATCTTCAACGACGACTGGATGCGCGCCAACGGCTACGGCGACATCGTGGATCGCACCGCCAAGCCGTCGCTTGCCGAACAATACCTCTCCCAGCCGTCCCCCGACGAGACGGCCGGGAAGACCGTCAGCGAAAGCTGACCGGCGGAAAGCGGTCGATGCGGCCAGTGCGGCCGGCGTGGCCGGCGCGGCCGCATCGACAGTGCATCTACCGCGCATCAACAAAGGCAATTCCCGCGATAACCCGCTATCAATAACGCTGATATCAACACGCGCATTCACTGACCAACCCTGACTTACCCTCGAATACGGAATACACCGAAAGGAACAACACATGTCCGCCGAATACAACGCCAAGTTTGCATCCAATGCCCTTGCCACCCGTGCCATCCACGCCGGCCAGGAGCCCGATCCGACCACCGGAGCCGTGGTGACCCCGATCTACGCCACCTCCACCTTCAAGCAGGACGGCGTGCTCGGTCTGCGCGGCGGGCATGACTACTCGCGTTCCATCAACCCCACGCGCACCAGCTTCGACGAACAGCTCGCCTCCGTGGAAGGCGCGAAATACGCGTTGAGCTTCTCCTCGGGTCTCGCCGCCATCGACGTGCTGCTGCGTTCCACCATCAAGCCCGGCGACAACATCCTGCTCGGCAACGACGTATACGGCGGCACCTACCGTCTGCTCGCCAAGGTGTTTGTGCCGTGGGGCGTGGGACTCGATGTGGTGGACATCACCGACCTTGCAGCCGTGGAGACGGCGCTCGCCGCCAAGCACTATGCGTACGTGTGGGTCGAAACCCCTTCCAACCCGCTGCTGAACATCACCGACATCGCAGCCACCGCCGAAGTGGCGCACAAGTACGGCACCAAGGTCGTGGTCGACAACACCTTCGCTTCGCCGGCCCTGCAGCATCCGCTGGATGAGGGCGCTGACGCGGTGGTCTACTCCACCACCAAGTACATCGGCGGCCACTCCGACGTGGTGGGCGGTGCCGTGGTGCTCAACGACGAGGAGACTCGCGAGAAGGTGGCGTTCCTGCAGAACGCGGCCGGAGCGGTGCCCTCTCCGTTCGACTCCTGGCTGGATATCCGCGGTCTCAAGACGCTGGACCTGCGTGTCAAGCGCCACAGCGCCAATGCGCTGAAGGTGGCCGAATGGCTGGAATCCCAGCCCTCCGACGTGATTGAGCGCGTCTGGTATCCGGGCCTCGAATCCCATCCGGGCCATGAGATCGCCGCACGCCAGATGCACGGTGGATTCGGCGGCATCGTCTCCGTGCAGCTGGCCGCTGGTGCCGAGGCGGCCAAGCGGTTCGTGGACCATACCGAGATCTTCACGCTCGCCGAATCGCTTGGCGGTGTGGAGAGCCTGATCGAGGTGCCGGCGGCCATGACCCACGCCTCCGTGGCCGGCACCACGTTGCAGGTGCCTGCCAACCTGATCCGCATCTCGGTGGGCATCGAGAACGCCGACGACCTCATCGCCGACCTCAAGCAGGCGCTCGAGCGCCTGTGAATCACGCGCCCCCGTGCGCTATGGTTGTATGTCATGACGGCACGTGAGGCGGCGCTGGGGGCGCTTAAACAGTATTTCGGCTACGATTCGTTCCGGCCCGGCCAGCTCGGCATCGTCGAGGCGCTTCTGACCGGTCGGGACGTGTTGGGCGTGATGCCGACCGGCGCGGGCAAATCCGTGTGCTACCAGATTCCCGCCGCCCTGATGCCGGGACTCACGTTGGTGGTTTCGCCGCTGATCTCTCTGATGCGCGATCAGGTTGATGCGCTCAACGATCTCGGTCTGTCTGCCGCGTTCGTCAACACCACCCAGGACCCGGACGAGCAGGCCATGGTGCTGGCGCAGGCGGCAGCCGGACAGATCAAACTGCTCTATGTGGCGCCGGAACGTCTGGAAACACGAAGATTCCGTGATTTCGCCGCGCGCACTCCGATTGCCTTGATTGCCGTGGACGAGGCGCATTGCGTCTCCCAGTGGGGGCAGGATTTCCGCTCGTCGTATCTGGGCATCGGCGAATTCATTGCGGGACTGCCGCAGCGCCCGCCGATCGGCGCATTCACCGCCACCGCCACCGAAAACGTGCGCAAGGATATCGTTGGTCTGCTCGGATTGCGCGAGCCGGCGGTCACCGTCACCGGATTCGACCGGCCGAATCTGTATTTCGACGTGGTCAAGCTGGAAACCAAATACAAGGCTGCATGGGTGTCGGATTATGTGGCGGAGCACCCGGATGAATGCGGCATCATCTATTGCGCCACCCGCAAAACCACTGAGGCGCTCGCCGCCACGTTGAACCAGATGGGCCATACGGCGGTCGCCTACCATGGCGGCATGGCATCTGATGTGCGCGAACGGGCGCAGCGCGACTTCATCACCGACAAGGTGCCGGTGGTGGTGGCCACCAACGCGTTCGGTATGGGAATCGACAAGCCGGACGTCCGCTTCGTGATTCATTACAACATGCCTGAATCCATCGAGGCCTACTATCAGGAGGCCGGTCGCGCGGGGCGAGACGGCGAGCCCAGCCGCTGCACGCTGCTGTGGAACGAGTCGGACATCGTGACCAGACGCCGGCTGCTCGACAGCGATTACGAGAATGAGCGCATGACTCCCGAAGAACAGGAGATTGCGCGCCTGCGCAAGCGTCAGTTGCTCGATGGCATGGTGGGCTATTGCCGCACCACCGACTGCCTGCACCGGTATATGACACGGTATTTTGGCCAGGATCTTTCCGGGCTTTCCACTGATGCTTCTTCTGCGTCAGAGGATACCGCGAAGGCGGGCGGCGCCAAGGATGCCGTCAGGTGCGGTGCCTGTTCGAATTGCGAAAGCACTTTCGAGACCATCGATGTGACCCGCGTGGCACGCGCGATCAGCCGATGCGTGCACGATGTGCAGCAGCAGGTGGGCTCAGGCAAGATCGTCAAAATACTGCGTGGCTCCAAGGCCCAGGAATTGTCGAGTCTGAATCCCGAACAGATGCCGACGTTCGGCATGCTGAAAGATACCGACACCGCATTGATCCGTGATGTGCTCAGTCAGATGACCTCCGACGGTCATCTGACCATTGCCGAAGGCCGTCTGCCGATCGTGCACTTCGGGCCTCGCGCGGCGGAGACCACCTCTCCTGATTTCCATTACGAGATGAAAAAGCTGCGGCGCAAGGTGTCGGCAAGAGCGGCCGGTATGAGCGCTGCCGGAAGCACGGTCGGAGGCGCCGGTGAACGAACCGGCGTGCGCGGCGGGGGAGTGTACGTTGATGGGGGAGTGCCCGTCGGTGTCGCAGCGTCGAACGTATCCGGTGCGGCGCTGGGCTCGTATATTCCCGATGACGACGCCGAGGCGTTGTTCCGGAAGCTGCGCGACCTGCGCCGCACCATCGCCCAGGAGATCGGCAAACCGCCGTACATCGTCTTCTCCGACAAGACCTTGCGGGACATGGCCCTCATCAGGCCTGTCACCGACGCACAGTTTTTGGCCGTCAGCGGTGTGGGGCAGCGCAAGCTGGACCTGTACGGCAAACGCTTCATGGAGGCGGTCGCTTCGTTCGGTGCAGCCAGCGCAGCCAATGCGCGGTAAGCAGTCGCCGAATCCAGTGGCTCGCGCCATAACTATCGTCTATAGCGAACCGTGGGATGTCGATGCGTAATCCCGTTCGGCGGCGACTACGATTGCTGGCGGTACCGCGAATGCTGACAGTGGAAAGGACAACGAAATGGCAGAAGAGCAGTCCGAAAAGCCGGTCGTGGAAAGCTTCCAGCTCGACCACACCAAGGTCAAGGCGCCATACGTGCGCTACATCGACACCGAGAAGGGCCCGCACGGTGATGTGATTTCCAACTACGATCTGCGCCTGACCCAGCCGAACAAGCAGGCCATCCCCACCGGTGGCCTGCACACCATCGAGCACACGATCGCCGTGCTGCTGCGCGAGCGTATCCCGGGCTATATCGACTGCTCGCCGTTCGGATGCCGCACCGGCTTCCACCTGCTGACTTGGGGCGAGCATCCCACCGAGGAAGTGGCGAAGGCGCTCAAGGAGTCGCTGGAGTTCATCGCCTACAAGGCCACGTGGGATGACGTGCCAGCCACCACTGAGAAGAGCTGCGGCAATTACCGCGACCACAGCCTGTTCACCGCCAAGGAATGGGCCAAGCAGATCCTCGAGGAGGGCATCAGCTCCGACCCGTTCGAGCGCAAGGTCGTCTGACCGACTGGTTGCCGGTCGTCGGTTTCGAGTTTCCGATTCCTGCTTGCCGGTTGACGAGCAGGATACGTCAGATTCCGTCCTATCCCGTCCGCATCGCAACGCGGGCGGGATTTTTATGCTCGAGGCATGGTAGGTTTACCGTCAGTTATCCGTGAGTTTGCCGTTTGGCTTTGGTTATTGAGGCTGACTGCTGAGGTCAGCTGGCGAAGCTGGGCGACGGACTGGACGTTGACGGCTTGATTATTGAGAGAAGTCGGACACAACGAGTGAGAGAGGTGAAAGGTGACGCAGTCGAGTGCTGCCACTGCAGCGACAGGCCGGCGTTTCCGCCATGCCACCATGCGTGATCTGCCGCAGATGCAGACGATCTACGCTCGCGCTCGCGCGCTGATGGCTGCCAACGGCAATCCGACGCAGTGGGGCACGCAGTTTCCCCGGGAATCCGTGATCATCGATGATATCGCCAACCAGCGTACGATGCTGCTGGTGGATACGATCGGCGGACACGAGCGTATCCTGGCGCAGTTCGCGTTGTGCCCGGGCAAGGATCCCACGTATGCGTCGATTGATGGCGCATGGCTCGACAATGACACCTATGTGACCATCCACCGCATCGCCTCATCCGGGTTGGTGCGTCATGCGGCCCGCGACTGCATCAAGTGGGCCTTGAAGCATTATGGCAATGTGCGCGCCGACACCCATCCCAACAATAAGGCCATGCAGCATGTGCTGGAAAGCTCCGGTTTCGCCCGCTGTGGCCTGATTCAGCTCGTCGACCGGCCGACTGACACCACGAGGATCGCCTACCAGCGCCACGAGTGGTGAATTATCGGTGTCTGGACTTGCGCATGGCGATTATATGGAAAGGCGTACGCTGGGCATCACTCAGCGTACGCCTTTCCATATAAACGATTGCCGGCCGAGGGGTTCAGCATCGGCCGGCAATCGTTTCAGTTCTTGACTTTGGTCCGTGGCGGGGACTCAGTCCTTAGCCTCAGCAGCCTCAGCGGCAGCCGTCTCGCCGACGAGCTTGGAGCGCTTGCGGCTGTAGGCGAAGTAGACGATCAGACCGAGGCCGAACCACACCGCGAATCGCACCCAGGTCTCCCAGTTGAGGCCTGCGATGAGCACGAAGCAGAACACGATGGAGATGATCGGCGTGAACGGCACGAGCGGGGCCTTGAAGCCGCGGTGCGCGTCCGGCTGCGTCTTGCGCATCCACAGGATGCCGGCGGAGACGATGATGAACGCGGTCAGGGTGCCGATGTTCACCAGCTCGAACAGCACGTTGATGTTGATGAAGCCGCCGGCGATCGCGGTCAGGATGCCGAAGAACCACGTGCCCTTGAACGGTGTACGGTACTTCTCATGCACATGGCCGAAGAACTCCGGGAACAGGCCGTCGCGGCTCATCGCATAGCAGATGCGGGACTGGCCGTACAGCTGGACGAGCATCACCGTGGTCATGCCGATCAGGGCACCGAGGTTCACGATCACGGCGAGCCAGTTCAGGCCGGTGGCCAGAATCACACCGGCGACCGGGGCGTCGATGAACTCGGCGAACTGCTTGTAGGGCACCACGCCGGTCATGATGAGCGTCATCACGATGTACAGCACGGTGGAGATGGCCAGCGACAGCAGGATGCCGCGAGGCAGCGTCTTGTTCGGGTTGACGGTCTCCTCGGCGGAGGAGGAGACGGCGTCGAAGCCGATGAAGCTGAAGAACACGATGGATGCGGCCGGCACGATGCCATAGGGCTGGGTGGAGCCGGGCTGGAAGGTGTAGATGCCGTACGGGGAGAACGGATGCCAGTTGGCCGGGTTCACGAACCATACGGTGCAGATGATGAACAGCACGATGATGATGAGCTTGATCATCACCATGATGTCGTTGGTGCGCTTGGTCTGGTTGATGCCAATGGACAGCACCCACGTGATGAGCAGCACGATCACGAAACCGGGAAGGTTGAAGTACGTGGTCACGCCCGGCGTGGTGCCGTAGGCGGCGGTCAGTTCGACCGGCAGATGCAGGCCGAACCCTTCAAGCAGCTTGTTGAAGTAGCCTGACCATCCGGCGGACACAGTGGCCGCCTGCAGGGCGTACTCCAGAATCAGATCCCAGCCGATGATGAAGGCGATGAGTTCGCCGAACGCCAGATAGGCGTAGGAGTAGGCGGAACCGGAAACCGGTGCCATGGAAGCGAATTCGGCATAGCACAGGCCTGCGAAACCGCAGCAGATGGCGGCCAGCAGGAAGGAGACGGACAGTGCCGGTCCGGCGGTCAGCGCACCCTTGCCGGTAAGCACGAAGATACCGGTGCCGATGATCGCGCCGATGCCGAGCATCGTCAGATCAAAGGTGTGCATCGTACGCTTCAGCGGAGTGGATTCAGATACCAGCTGATCCACGCTTTTCTTGCGGAAAAGATCCATGTTCTTCTCTCATGAACTTGGTGTATGGGGCTAGACCGGACGGATTTCCGGGATCCCGGCACGCCTCAACGCCGGGAATCAGACAACGGTTCGCATCGAATAACCATGCGGAGCTCCGTATAATTCGCATAGTGTACGCCGTATGCGGGGACAATGGCGGCATGGTTCCGTGATAAGAGCCGCCTATGTGTAACTTTTGGGTTACTTTTCGTTCAATATGGCTTATCGGGGGTTCCGGATGTGCGCACGTCACATTGTCGCGCAACAATAGGGTCTCATGAGCATGAACGCAGCACCCGAAATAGATTTCTCCGGCGAGCAGGGTAAGGCCAATTATGCGGCCGCCCGTCGCCAATACCCTGCACAGGCCATCGTGGACCTCAAGGCCTTGCGGGACAACATGGCGCATCTGGTCTCCGTGGTCGGCGGCCCGGATTCCGGTACCGCGGTGATGGGCGTGGTCAAGGCGGACGCCTATGGCCACGGTCTGCTGCCGGCGGCTCTGGCCGCGCTCGCCGGTGGGGCGACCTGGCTGGGCACCGCTCAGTCGCATGAGGCGCTGCTGCTGCGCAAACTCGGCATCGGGCCCGACCGCTGCCATATTCTGACGTGGGTCTACAACGGCACCGAAGTGCCGTTCGACGAGCTGATCGCCGCGGACATCGACGTGTCCGTCGGCTCGCTGCCTGGCATCGATGCCGTGGCCGCCGCCGCGCGCAAACTCGGCAAGCCGGCCCGGGTGCACGTCAAGGTCGATTCCGGATTCGGACGCAACGGCTTCACGCCCGCAGGCTTCGACGCGGCGCTCGCCAAACTGGTGCCGCTCGCGCACGAGGGCGTGATTCAGGTTATTGGCCAGTGGAGCCACCTGGCCGTGGCCGATTCGCCGGATGTGCCCGAGTTCGTGGCCTCCACCGACCGCCAGATCGAGACATTCAAGGACTTCACGCGCCGCATGGAGAAGGCTGGCATTCCGCCGCAGATCCGCCATCTGGCGAACACCGCCGCAACCCTGGACCGTCCGGAGATCCACTTCGAGCTGACCCGTCCGGGCATCGGGCTCTATGGCTATGAGCCCGACCCGGCCATGGGCACGCCGCGCGACTGGCATCTGACCCCGGCCATGCGTCTGCAGGCCCAGCTCGGCACGGTCAAGGACGTGGAGGCGGGCCACGGCATCTCCTATGGCCGCACCTATTTGACCCCGGACAACACCTCCACCGCCATCGTGCCGCTCGGGTACGCGGACGGCATCCATCGTTCGGCCTCCGGCTTCGACATGCAGGGTGCCAAGCACATCGAGAAGGACGGCGGTCCGGTGCGCATCATGACCGCTGCCGGCCCGCGGCTGTATCGCGTGTGCGGCCGCGTGTGCATGGACCAGTTCATCGTGGATCTCCATGGTTCGGCCGCCGAGCTCGGCGTGCACGAGGGCGATACGGTGGAGCTGTTCGGCCCCGGCCGCGGCGAGGAGTACGCCGAGCCGACCGCCGACGATTGGGCCCGCGCCGCCGACACCATCAGCTACGAGATTTTCACCTGTCTGAGGAACCGCATCCCACGCCTGTACGAGCACGCCGCCGAAGTGTTGCCGCCTGAGGATTTGGCCATGCTAGACCCGGCGTCGCTGCTGTAAGGTGCCAGCCGGGCGGTGTCTCGTCCTATGCTTGAGCCATGGAAACAACGCGGGATGGGGAACCGGTACTGAGCAACGAGGGATACAGCGCCTTTGACGAGGAGCGTTGGGCCCCCGAGCCGCCCAAATCGAAGTATCGAACCGCCTTCGAGCGCGATCGCGCCCGGCTGATTCATTCCTCGGCCCTGCGCAGGCTCGGCGCGAAAAGCCAGATTCTGGTGGCAGGCACCGACGACTTCGCCCGCACGAGGCTCACCCATACATTGGAGGTCGCCCAGATTGGCCGGCAGATCGGCGCGATGCTCGGCTGCGATCCGGATGTGGTGGACTGCGCCTGTCTCGCCCATGACCTCGGACACCCACCGTTCGGGCATAACGGCGAACGGGCGCTCGCCGAAATCGCCCGTAACATCGGTGGGTTCGAGGGCAACGCCCAGACCATGCGCATCCTGACCCGTCTGGAACCCAAGATATTCCACCCGGACGGCCGTTCGGCCGGCGTGAACCTCACGCGCGCGGCACTCGACGCCGCCGTCAAATATCCGTGGACGCTTGCCGAAGCCGATCTGCATCCCAAGGGGGAGCGGTCGAAGAAGTTCTGCGTCTATCCGGATGATGAACCGGTATTCCGCTGGCTCAAGGTCAATGCGCCCAAAGACGCCAAGCCGATGGAATGCCAGATCATGGACCTGTCGGATGACATCGCCTATTCGGTTCATGACGTCGAGGATTCGATAGCCACTGGTGCGTTCGACCCGATCGTGCTCGCCGACCCGCAGATCCTCGACCACATCATCGAACAGACCCGCGCATGGTACGGGGCGAAATGGGATGCGGACAAGCTGCTCGCCGCGTTCACCCGATTCCGGCGCGAGCATGTGTTCCCTGCCCATTTCAATGGGTCGCGGCAGGCGTTGGCCCAGTTGAAGAACATCACCTCCGATCTGATCGGCCGGTTCTGCTGGTCGGTGGAGATGGCCACCAGGGACACGTACGGGCCGGGGCCGCTGACCCGGTATTCCGCGAACATCGTCATTCCCGAAGAGACGGACTACGAGATTGTGGCGCTCAAGGGCATCGCCGTGTATTTCGTCATGGCGCCACGCGAACGCGAGCCGTTCCATCAGGAGGAGCAGACCATCGTGGAGGATCTGATCGACGTGCTCATGGCCGATTCGCCGGCCCCCTCGGACGCGCTGGAAAGCCAGTTCCTCGCCGACTGGAACGAGTCCACCAACGACGACGAGCGTCTGCGCGTGGCCGTGGACCAGGTGGCCTCCCTGACCGACAACTCCGCCCTGGCGCTGCATTCCATCCTGTGCTGATTTGGGATTGGTGACCATCCGTTGTGCGGTGGTAGTGGTCTATCTCGTAATTGTCTGAGTGATGTTGGCCCCTTCTGACGAGGGGCTGTCAGCGAAGCTGACTGGGGGAGAGACAGGAGATGCAGTGCTCAATTATTAGTGAGACGGATCACTAGACAATGCCATCCTGCGGTGAAAACGGCTTTCTAACGTCGCTTTCGGTAAAAATTTACCCTGTCCTGAATCAGGCGGTACTCTTGGTTCTTATGGTCGGGATGATTAAGAAAGAAGACGTTGAGAAGGTGCGCGCCGCCGCGGATCTGTATGACATCGTATCCGCGACCGTGACGCTTAAGCCTTCCGGCACCGGCACGTTCGTGGGACTGTGTCCTTTCCACGACGAGAAAACCGGCAGTTTCAACGTACGCCCCTCGCTCGGTGTGTGGCACTGCTTCGGCTGCGGTCTTGGCGGAGACGTATTCAAATACGTGGAGCAGGCCGAGAACATCGACTTCCGCGAGGCCGTGGAACTGCTCGCGGACAAATACCACATCGAGCTTCACTACGAGAACAGCGGCAACGGTTCGGGACGGCCGGACGGCACCGGCTCCAAGCGCACGCGGCTATTGGAGGCGTGCGAGGAGGCGCAGCGGTTCTTCGTCTCCCAGATCCTCACTCAGGAGGCTCTGGCTGCTCGCAAGCTGCTCGGCGGTCGCAACTTCTCCCAAGCCGACTGCGAACGTTTCGGCTGCGGGTATGCTCCGCAGGGCTGGGATAATCTGGTACGCCACCTGGCGTCCAAAGGCTTCACTCAGAAGGAGATCCTTGATGCCGGTCTGGCGAGGCAGGGCCAGCGGGGCATCTACGACTACTTCCGTGGCCGTGTGACTTGGCCCATCCGCGATTCGACCGGCCGCACACTCGGTTTCGGCGCACGCAAACTGTATGAGGACGATCAGATTGCCGCCAAATACATCAATACCCCGGATACCCAGCTTTACCGTAAAACGCAGGTGCTGTATGGCATTGACCTGGCGAAATCGTCGATTGTCAAAAAGCGTCAGGTGGTTATCGTCGAGGGATATACGGATGTGATGGCTATGCACTTGGCCGGCATCGATACGGCCGTGGCCACCTGCGGTACCGCGTTCGGTGCCGAGCATGCCAAAATCGTCCGCCGGCTTATCGCCGACGATTCTCTGGGAGCCGTTCAGCTGGTCGGGCCGTTGAAGGTCAAGGATCAGCCGTTGAGCTCGCGCATCGTGTTCACCTTCGACGGCGATGCCGCCGGTCAGAAGGCCGCACTGCATGCGTTCGGTCTGGATTCCGCGTTCCTCTCGCAGACGTTCGTAGCTGTGGCTGATGATAACCTCGACCCATGCGACCTGCGAATCCAGCGCGGCAACGAGGCGGTGCGGTCGTTGATCGCCAATGCCAAACCGTTGTATGACTTCGTCATCGATACGGCCATCGCCCGTTTTGACCTGACCTATACGCCCGGTCAGGTGGGGGCGATGAAGGCGGTCGCCCCATTGGTGGCACAGATTCGCGACCGGTCCCTTTGGGATGCCTATGCGCGCAAGGCCGCCGGACGGATTGGCGTGGAGCTTGAGGTGATGCGGCGTGAGGTGATGGACGCCCGTCGCCGTATGCAGGTGCGCGATGACGACGCCTACGCGCCGAAGCGGCGTTTCCAGAGCGAGGAGCCTCGATTGGAAGCCGGAGCCAATCCGTATGCGAATCCGGCTGCGCGCAAGGCGCTGGAGCGGAGGGACGCCAAGGAGCAGGCATATTTCAAGATCGATGATGCCGTATTCATCGCTGAACAGCAGTTCATGGCCACGCTGATTCAAGTGCCACGCGCCATCGATCGCACGATGTTCGGGCAGCTCACCATCGACCATTTCATGAGTCCAGTGTTCCGCACACTGTTTCAGGCGATTTCGGCGGCGGGAGGATTGCCGAATACGGATACGCCTCAGGGCTTGTGGATGCACAACCTCACCAAGGCCGGAGGTCCGATGCTCGATCAGGTCATCAACGAGCTGGCGGTCATGCCGCTGCCCTTGCCGGGAGACGACACCGGCAAGGGTGCGCAGCCGCCGCAACCGGCCACTCAGGGGATCCCCGCAGCAGAGGTGCAATTGCGCCCGCCCACCAAGGAGGAACAGCGCTATGCCTCGGAATTACTGACCAGATTACTGGATATGGGCTTCATGCGCCAGATAGGTCTGGCCAGACGTCGCATGGCCCAACTGCCTGACGGCGAGGAGAAGATCGCGCTGCTCGGTCAGATCACCCGCATGGAGACCGCCCGAAAGGACCTTCAGGCGCAGGTCTACGGCAATACCATCGGCTAGGGTTCCGGCCGGGAGACTTCTTTTCGTCGGCCAGAGTCTTTTGTCGCCGGACAGTGAGTGTTAAGCTCGTGCATAGTGTAAGGGATATCACACTGAACACGACACTGACAAAGGTGTTTCCTGAAGCGACATTCAGGATGTAGGGGGAGGCGGATCGAAGTGGAACCGCAAATGAATGGTGGCAATCAGCTGAACGGCGATGAGCAGTTCAACAGTACTGAGCAGTTCAAGGGGAGCGGCCAGCAGGGTGGCAATGCCGTGCCGCAATGGCCGCAGTCGGGCCAGGGACGCCAGTTCGACCAATCGCATGGCGCCTACCCGCAGCCTCAATATCCACAATCTCAGTACCCGCAATCGAATGGTGCTCAGCTTGGACAGCAACCGTATGGGCAAGGGCAATATCCTCAGTATCAGCCTCCGTACCGGCAAGGTCGGCCCCAGCCGAGTACGCAGCCATCGCCTCAAACCTCCGCGAACCAGTCATATCAGTATCAGGCTCCCCAGCGCCAGCCGCAGTATCCGGCACCGCAGTACCAGGTGCCGCAGTACCAGGCTGCGCCTCAGCAGCAGGGATGGGCGGCGGCACAGAACCAGTACACTGCTCCGCAGCCGCAGCAGCCTGGCCCGCAACCGAAGCAGTCCGCTCCGCAGCCGCAGCAGCCTGGCCCGCAATCGTATTCAGGCCAGCCGCAGTACCCAACTGCTCCACAGGAGAGCACTCGCGGCGGTGCGCATCGGGGCAAGGCGGCGAAGAACGCCAAGGTCAAAGGCAAGAGGCGCAAGCCGAAGTGGTGGGTCATCCTCATCGCGATCGTCGTTGCGCTCGCCTTGGTATTCGGCATCGCCTCGGTGGCGGGATACTACATGCTCAAGGCCGATGGCGCCATCGACGGCATCATGGCTGATTCCACTATGCCCACCAAGGAACAGGCCTATGCGGGCATGCCGAACGGCAAGTATGAATTCAAGGACCCCATCGCCGTCGATACATATTACGAATTCAAGACAATCATGAAGGATCCGGTCAAGATCCGCGACACCGTCAAGATGGGGCAGTCCCAGCTTGACGGCGTGGACCTGCAGCTTGACGATTGTGCGCGCGTCTATCAGGATTCCTCATTCGCGGTTCCCGTTCCCACGTCGACCATCGCATCCAGCCCGTTCGACGAGAAGGAAGGTGCCGGCACCCTCATACTGAGCGGTGCCATGAATCTACCGGAGAACATGCAGCACGGGGACTCCATCGGCAAGGAGTACGGCTTCCTGCCCTCCAACGGATACTATTACGTGCAGTACGTGGCCCCGGATGGTAAGAAGCTGGCGAAACCCATCGTGCAGTTCTTCCGTGTCAAGGAGCATACCGGCATCACCCGTCTGCCGCAGGTCAACAACGTCACTCCGGTGGTGAACAAGGACGGCGGCGTCGACATCTCCTGGGACAAGGTGGACGGAGCGAAAACCTATAACGTGTATATCTACACGACCCACAAGCAGATCGGCAAAGAGGGCGACGAAAACTACATGCCGGAGTCCCATGCCATCGACAAGCTTGGATCCACCGACAAGACCCAGCTGCTCTCCGCGGATTATGACAAACCGAAGTCATACTCGGACGAGACGCTTGGCACCAGTGTGCAGCAACAGAACATCGCGTTCCGCTCCCTCGCCGTGGAGCATCAGGACTCCATCGACCACTGCCAGCGGTCGATGTCCGAGAACTGCGCCCAGATCCTGCAGGATGCCGGCGGATCGTGGGATGCCGATTCCGCAGGAAGACTGTACTTCGTGGTCACCGCAGTGGATGAGGCCGGCAATGAGGGCCTCTGGCATGCGATCGACGCCAACGACCTGGTGCCGTCCATCCCCATCGGTCAGGCGGAGCAGGCCAAGATTGACCAGTGGGGCCAGAACATGAGGGGTGTATTCGGCGAGGAGAACACCGTCGAAGAGGATATGCAAACGTATATCTACACCTTCGTGGAGATGGCTAATGGCGCCACGGTGACGGTGCCGAGCACATTCAGCGATCTGAAAAGCGATGGCAAGAACGGGTGGACTTTCATCTACAGCGCACCTGGCACCAAGTTGAAGGACACCGGTCGCCTCTACTATGAAGGCGATCTCAACCCGGTGTTCGCTCAGGTCACCAAGGCAGCCACGGATGCCCTGCCCAAGGCGGGCGGCATGCTTGACCGCATCTATTCGGTGGGCAAGGTGGATTGGTCGGGGTATGACAACAAGAAGATTGATTCCGATACCAAGGAGTCGCCGCTCTTCAACTACGCATCCACCGACTTCGGCAAGTATCTGGCCAACAATCTGCTGAACGGGCATGAGGTGATCGACATCAGCAAGTACGCCAGCGACGCTTATCAGACCAGCACCTCGGATGTGATGACCGAGGTCATGTACCAGAACCCGTATATCAGCATCGTGTCCAACGGTGTGAACTACACCGTGCGCAAAAACGGCGACAAGACAGTGATGTGGGTCAAGTATCCCGACGGCTACCAGCAACGCCAGAAGGCGGTGGAAGACACTGCCAAAGCCGCGGTGGGCCAATTCCAAGGCTCCGATCGGGACAAGGCCGTCGCCATCGACCGGTTCCTGACCGGCAAGATGGAATACGACTACGATGCGTCCAACGCCTTGGGCAAGGATGGTATCGCCAATGCGTACGAGAGCAACGACGCCCTCAACAACTTCCCGGATGCGTGGAGCTCCTATGGCATGGTGAGCGGCAAGGGCGTATGCCTGTCCTACGCATACAGCTATCAGATTCTCGCCAAGGAAGCCGGATTGGACTCTCGTGTAGTGTCCGGCAATGTGGCGGGGACGAAGGCCGGGCATGCGTGGAACTATGTGAAGGTCGACGGGCAGTGGCTGCTGATCGACCCCACATGGGATGACGATGGAACGACCACGTCGGACAAGTACCAGCTCAAGAGGCCATCCGAAGTGACGGACCATTACGCCTCGTCGGATGGTTGGACCTTGGCTTCCGAGGTCGGCCAATACGCCAACTGACTGACGCCAACTGACTGACTCTGCGCGGGCCTGCGTCACGAATTGGACGGGTCAAGAACTTGCCAATTGGCCCCATCCAAATTGGACTGGTTTGGCTGGCGATGTGCTGAGGTACCTGATAATGGGCGGGACGACATCATTCGATACCGCACATAAGGGGATACCAATGGCACAGAACCGTGCAGAACTCAATCGAAACCTCGCCCAGATGCTCAAGGGCGGCGTGATCATGGACGTCACCACGCCCGAACAGGCCAAGATCGCCCAGAACGCCGGCGCCTGCGCGGTCATGGCTTTGGAGCGTATCCCGGCGGACATCCGTGCGGCCGGCGGCGTCTCCCGCATGAGCGACCCTGCCATGATCAAGGGTATTCAGGAAGCTGTCTCGATTCCGGTCATGGCCAAGGTGCGCATCGGCCATATCGCCGAGGCCCGCATCCTGCAGGCCATCGACATCGACTACATCGACGAATCCGAAGTGCTGTCCCCGGCGGACGACGTGTACCACATCGACAAGAACCAGTTCGATGTGCCGTTCGTGTGCGGTGCGAAGAACCTTGGCGAGGCGCTGCGCCGCATTGCGGAGGGTGCGGCCATGATCCGCACCAAGGGCGAGCCCGGCACTGGCGACGTGATCCAGGCCGTGCGCCACATGCGCACGATGAACAAGCAGATCCACGAGCTCGTCTCCCTGCGCGATGACGAGGTCTATGAGGCCGCCAAGCAGTTGGCGGTGCCGTACGACCTCGCCAAGTACGTGCACGACAACGGCCGTCTGCCGGTCGTGAACTTCGCCGCCGGCGGCGTGGCCACCCCGGCCGATGCGGCACTCATGATGGAACTTGGCGCCGAAGGCGTGTTCGTGGGCTCCGGCATCTTCAAGTCCGGCGATCCGGCCAAGCGCGCTGCCGCCATTGTCAAGGCCACAGCCAATTGGCAGGACGCCGATCTGCTCGCCAAGCTGTCCGAGAACCTCGGCGAGGCGATGGTCGGCATTAACGAGGACGAGATCCAGACCATCATGGCCGCACGCGGCGAGTAACGATTCTTGTGCTTCCCCTGGCGGAACTTGGTCGGTGAGGCCGCCGATTATCCGGTCGGCGCGCCTCTTCGCTCAGGCCGGTCTCCCTTGGTCGGTGAGGCCGCTGAAGCCGATGCGGCAGAACATGCGAACAATCCCATTTCCGGCCCCCTCGCCGAGAGGAGCTGTCAGCTCTGCTGACTGAGGGGAGACGAGACATCGCAAAAGAGGTAACCATGGTTGTAGCTGTTGAATACATTTCCAAAGAGGAATCGGACGGTGCCGAATCCGCCAAGCACGGCGTGACCGGCATCCTCGCCGTGCAGGGCGCCTTCGCCGAGCATGCGGCCGTGCTGGACAAGCTTGGGGCCCCGTGGAAGCTGCTGCGCGCCGCCGAGGATTTCGATGAATCCATCGACCGAGTGATTCTGCCGGGCGGTGAATCCACCACGCAGGGCAAGCTGTTGCGCTCCACCGGGCTGTTCGAGAAGATCGACGCGCACATCAAGGCCGGCAAGCCGGTGTTCGGCACCTGCGCCGGCATGATCCTATTGGCGCGCAAGCTCGACAACGACCCGAACGTATACTTCGGCGCGCTCGACGCCGTGGTGCGCCGCAACGCCTATGGTCGCCAGTTGGGCAGCTTCGCCGCCACCGCGGATTTCGGTAAGCCGGATGCGCCGGACTTTATCACGGACTTCCCGCTGGTGTTCATCCGCGGGCCGTACGTAGTGTCGGCGGGGCCGGAGGCCACGGTGGAGACGGAGATCGACGGGCATCCGGTCGCGCTGCGGCAGGGCAACATCCTCGCCACCGCGTTCCATCCCGAACTCACGGATGACACACGGTTGCACGAGCTGTTCCTGTCGCTGTAATGGGCGTCCTGTCGCTGTAATGGGCGCTTGAGACCTTCATGCGGTCCATCGCGCCTTGCGATCTACGACTGCCCATGAGTTATGAGTCCCCATAACGGCTCCACGGTGTAGGGACTGCTCCATGATGTAGGGAAACTCCCACCGTGCAGGGAAACTCCCACGGTGTAGGGATGAAAAACGGCGGAAAACCGCCATTCCTGAAAAACGGCTCCCTACACGGTGGGGAAATCCCTACACGGTGGGCGTACGTATGGATGCGCGGCGGGCTGCAACCCCGCAAAATGTATAATTATTCGCCGGTGCGCATGAACGATATGCGTGTATAGGCACGTGCGGCGTGTATCTCATGCAGGAAGGTGGCGGGCCATGCGGCTTGAGCTCAATCGACGCAGCAATGTGCCGTTGTATCGGCAGCTGGCAGGTGAACTGCGTGAGCAGATCGTCTCCGGGGCGCTCGCCGAAGGCTACCGTCTCCCGCCTGAGCGCGAACTCGCGGTGCGGCTCGAAGTCAACCGCACTACTGTCTTACAGGCGTATCAGCAGCTCAAGGATGAGGGGCTCATCGCATCCAAGGTCGGCAAAGGCACGTTCGTGCTGCCCAAGGATCCATCGGGGCCGGCGGTGGCCGGAGAATCCGCATCCTCTCGGCAGGCGCAGGTGCGGGCAAACCTTACGACAATCTCATCCATACCGGCATCATCGTCCTCTTCGTCCTCCTCCCTCGCGGCCTTCGCGCCGTCACGAGGGTCAATCGCCATTTCGGTACAGGGACAGGCTGATGTCACAATGCGGGGCGCGTCGCCCGAATCCGCTGAGCCTACGGTCATCCGCCCACCGTGGTCGGTGCTGTTCAGTGATTACTCCAATCGGTTCACCTATCACGACATCGCCTCCGCCGAACGCGCCCAGCAGTCGAGCAACACGGTGATAGACTTCGCCACCGGTTCGCCGAATCCGGCCGATATTCCCGACGATCTATTGCGCAGGGTGAGTCTGGAAGCCTTCGCCTCACATGAATTCGACGGCCAGCCGGAGTCGCCCATCGAGGGTTTCCCGGAATTGCGCGAACTGCTCGCCGACCATATGCGCTCCCGAGGCGTGCATTGCCGGGCGCGCAATGTGATGGTGCTTTCCGGCTCCGAACAGGGCATCGATCTGATCGTACGTGCATTCGTCAATCCCGGGGACTGCGTGCTGGTCGAACAGTCCACGTTCTTCCCGGCCCTGCAGTCATTCCGTTCGGCGGATGCGCGCATCATTGGCGTGCCTATGGACGGGCATGGCATGCGTACCGATCTGCTTGAGGGGTATTGCGCGCGGTTCCGGCCGAAGCTCATCTATACCGTACCTACATTCCAGAATCCCACCGGCACCGTCATGCCGCTCAACCGCCGTCGTGAGCTCATTGAGGTGGCTCGCCGGTATCAATGCCTCATCGTCGAGGATGACGCCTATGGCGAACTGTGGTACGGGCCGGCGGAGGAAACCGAGGCGGACGACGCATCGGGATTCGCATTCGGGCCTGTACCGAGTCATGTGCAGGAGGACATGCATGAGCCCGCGGAGGACGCGGCGCTGTCGCGGCGCAGACCGGTACCGTTGGCCGGCATGGAGAACGAGGGATACGTGATGTATCTGTCCACGTTCTCGAAGACCGTGACCTCGGGGCTCAGAACCGGGTGGATTGTGGCCGACCCGCACGTGATCGGCCGACTTGCGGCGTTGCGGCGGATGGTGGACCAGCATACGAGTACATCCTCGCAACGCATCTGTCTGGAACTGCTCAAAGAGGGTCGCATCGCCGAGCACGTCCGCGCGCTGGTCGTCTCGTATCGACGACGCCGGGATACGGCGGTCGCTGTATTGCGGCGGTATGCGTCCGATGGGATGGACTGGATTGTTCCGGAAGGCGGCTATTACATCTGGGTATCGCTGCCGGAGGGGGTGCGATCGCTGGATGTGCTCGCAGCGTGCCGGGCGCAAGGTGTCACCTTCATGCCGGGAGGGGTTTTCGACGTCGACGAGATGGATGATTCCCACCTGCGTCTCAATTTCGTGCGCCCCGATGCTGTGGACATCGAGCGTGGCATCAGGGCCATCTGTGGAATCATCCGCGAAGCGCTGCGGTGACGAGGCGTACGGCGGTGCCGAGGCGTACGGCGGTATGCCATGAGACACTATGAGACTCTATGCATCATCTGTTCAAAACGTATGCTGCCTCGTGGCAACGAAAAAACGGGACGAAACATAAGTTATTGACGAGGTCACATTATGTTTCGTCCCGTTTTGGGGTGTCAAAGTGGGACGAAACATAATGCTATGCCATCAGAAACTTATGTTTCGTCCCACTTCAGCCCATGATTCGCCGGATTGGGCCAATCCGATTGTCCCGGCTGGTCAGTGCTGGTTGGTCTGATTGGGCCAGCGAATCCGCCGGATTCACGCGATCTGGGCGAGCAGGGTCGGCAGCTCGGCCATCGTGTCGATGACCGCGTCGGCACCGGCGTTGACGAACGCGTCACGGGCGGCCGAGCGGGCGGCGGCCTTGTCGGCTTCGGACAGGGCGTTGAACTCATCCTCGGACAGCGCCATCTGGGAGCTGCCTTCGGTGACGCCCACCGTGAACACGCCGGCGTTCTTGCCTTCGCGGATGTCGGAGAGGGTGTCGCCCACCTTGACGGCCTTGCGCACGTCGGTGACGCCGAGCTTCTCAAGGTTCCTGAACACCATGTACGGGTAGGGGCGGCCGAAGCCGTTCGTGCCGTCCGGGCTGATCCAGAAGTCCGGTGCATAGCCGTTCTCGGCTGCCTTCGGCACCACGATTTCCATCATTTTGTCGGTGTAGCCGGTGGTGGAGCCGATCTTGATGCCGGCGGCGCGCAAAGCGGCCACAGCATCCACGACGCCCGGCTTCGGGTCGGCGAATCCGTCGAGGATGGAGAGCAGCTTCGGCTCGAAGTGGCTGTAGACGGCGTCCACGTCAGCGTCGGTGGGGGCGGAGCCGTGGGCGTCCTCCCATGCGCGGGCGATGCGGTTCATGTGCAGCATCGTGTTGATGTGGTCATGCTTGAGCATGCCCATCGGCTTGCGGGTCTCGTCCATGGTCGGCTCGATGCCGAACTCCTTGAACGCTTCCTGGAATGCGCGCACCGGGGCGAAACAGCCGTAGTCCACGGTGGTGCCGGCCCAGTCGAAAATGACGGCTTCAAAACGAGTCATAACATTGCTTTCTCTTAGTAGAACGAATGCGATTGAGGGATCTTGGTGGTACGGGTTGTGTCAGGCGGTGAGCTTCACGTTGGCGGGGGCGGCGGCCTTGATCGGGGCTCCCGCGGCGTCCATCGCGGCGATGGCGGCCGGTACGGAATCCAGTCCGGTCGCGGCAGCCAACAGGCCGCGCTCGCCCATGTACAGGGCCAGCAGCTCGGTCACCTTCTCGATATCGTCGGTGTAGATCTCGCCGATGTTGCCGAGACGGAAGGTCTCCTCATCGGTCAGCTTGCCCGGGTAGATGGCGTAGCCGCGCTCCTTGATGAACTCGTACATGTCGTGGAAGTCGAACTGCGTGCCCTCCGGGTAGAGGAACGTGGTGATGATCGGGCCCTGGTGGTCGGCGAGGAACACGCGGAAGCCGAGCGCCTTCATGCGGGCGATGAGCAGGTGGTTATTCAGGGCATAGCGGGCGGAGCGTGCCGGGATGCCGCCTTCGGCGAACATCTCGTCAAGCGCCTTGGAGAAGGCGAGCACCACGTGGGTGGGGGAGGTATAGCGCCACTTGCCGTTGGCCTTCTCGAGGGTGTTCCACTGGTCCCACAGGTCGAGGGAGAGGGAGCGGGCCTTGCCCTTGGAGGCTTCGAGCTTGGCCTTGTTGCAGATGATGAAGCTGAAGCCGGGCACGCCCTGGATGCACTTGTTGGCGGAGGAGACGAGGAAGTCGATGCCCCAGTCCGCCACCGGGATGTCCACGCCGCCGAAGGAGCTCATGGCGTCCACCATGAAGGTGCAGCCGTGCTTCTTGGCCACGGCCGCAACCGCCTGGATGTCGTTGAGCAGGCCGGAGGTGGTCTCGGAGTGGATCATCGAGACGTGGGTGATGGACGGGTCGGCGGCGAGGTATTCCTCCACGCGGGCTGCGTCCGGGATGCGGTCGTACGGCTCGGCGTACTGCGTGTAGGCGATGCCGGCGTGCTCGCAGATCTTGACCTGACGGTCGCCATAGGCGCCGTTGGTGCACAGCAGCACCTTCTCGTCCTTGCCGATCACGGAGGTCAGCACGCTCTCGACGCCGAAGGTGCCGGAACCCTGCATGAGCACGACAGTGTAGTCGTCGGCGTTGCAGTGGGCCAGCTCGAGCAGCTGGCGGCGGATCTTCTGCGTGATCTGCTGGTAGTCCTCGTCCCAGGTGCAATGGTCGAAGAGCATCTCCTCCTTGACGGTGCGGGTGGTGGTCAGCGGGCCGGGGGTCAGCAGCTTGTATTCGTTTGCCATGGTGATTGATTCCTTTCTGGTGATGCTGCGGGTGAGTCTAGTCATCCGCGTAGTTTCTGTAATCTTCTACGTAGTCTGTCGAATGAAAACGGCGTGTTGCCTGTAGTCGACTACAGGCAACACGCCTGTGGGCGGGGATTATGCTGGATTATTCGCTTAGTCCTCGCCTTGTGCGATGCGCTTGCATTCGGACGAGAAGTCCTGATGCTGTTGCAGCAGATCCACGGTCAGCGGCTTCGGGAAGGACTTGGAGCGCTTGGAGGCGTTCGCAGGGGCCTTCTCGCCTTCGTAGAGCGGGGTCGGGTAGGTCTGCAGGAGTTCCTTGCGGCCCTTGTCGATGATGATGCCGGCCATCTTCTGCGCCTTCGGGTTGGTCTTCGCGCCCTTGTCGAGCACGGCCACCGACTCGGTCAGCGAGTAGTTGCCTTCGGTCGGGTCGACATAGTCGATCGGCAGGCCCTTCTTCTTGTCCGCGACCGCTTGGTGTCGCAGGCCGAAGCCGATCGCCACTTCCTTGGCGCGCACGGCCTTGAGCGGGCCGGAGCCGGACTGCTCAAGATGCGGGCCGGCGTTGCGGTAGATGTCGGTCAGGATCTGCTTGCCCTTGTCGCCGGTGCCGTAGGCGTCGACGATGGCCTGGATCATCAGCCAGCCGGTGGAGGAGCCTTCCATGTCCGGCACGGAAATCAGTCCCTTGTATTCGGGCTTGGCCAGATCGGCGTAGCTCTTCGGCGCCTCGACGCCTGCGGCCTTCAGGGCCTCGGTGTTGATGATGATGGCGCCTTCCTGGGCGGTGGTCGGGGAGCGGTAGGCCGGTGCCTTCGAGTTCTCCGTGTTGCCCAGCAGCTTGGTGTGCACATCGGTCAGATCGGCGAACATGTGGTTGCGCTCCTGCGCGGAGTCCACATAGTAGGAGCTCATCGTCAGCATATCGGCCTCAAGCGCCTTGCCTTCGGCCAGCATCTTGCCGCCGAGCTCGGAGGTGCCGAACTCCTGGATGATGTACTGGTCCTTGTAGCCGTTGTTGTCAAGCGCGTTCTCAAAGGCGGTCACCGCCTCCTCGTCGGCGTTCGTGTAGATCACGACCTTGCCGCCGGCCGCAGCGGCACCAGTGGAGAAGGTACCGAAGGCCACCAGCAGCACCACGACCACTGCGGAGACGATGCCGGTGAACATGTTGCGGGTCTTGCGGTTGCCGTCGTTCGGCAGCTGGAAGGCTGCGGCAGCGGCGGTCAGCTGGCTGCTCGGACGGACCGCGGCGGCCGCAGCGGCCACCTGCGGGGTCTTCACGGCGGCGCGGGCCTTCTTGGCCTCCTTGGCGCGTTCCTTCGAGCGGTCACGGGTGGCGAGGGCGATCAGGCCCTTGACCACGAGGTTCACCACGAGGATGAGCAGCGAGAGCACGAACACGTCATCGAACTTGGCGATGTGCTGCAGGGCGGAGATCTTGGTGGTGATCACCTGCGTGCGGGCGCCGGTCAGGAAGACCACCGCGGAGATCGTCACCATCGCGTTGACGAAGTAGTATCCGAAGATCTGCAGCAGCGTGGGCCAAGCGTTCGGCGTGACCACGCGCACCAGCGTCTTGAACCAGCTGTCGCCCATGAGCTTGGCCGTGGTCTCCCAGCCTGCGTTCATCTTGGTCAGCGAGTCCTTGATCATCTGGTATGGCGTGGCGAAGTAGTGGATGATGTTCGCGATGATGAGGATCCAGAACGTGTTCTGCAGCGGGGAGCCGGAGAACATGAACAGGAAGGCGATGCCGAGCACCATGCCAGGCACGGTGTTGATGATCGCGGAGATCGCGTCCACCGAGCGGCGTGCCCAGGCGGGCAGCTTGGAGCGCGAGGTCACCAGGCCTGCGGCGTAGACGAACACGCATCCGAAGATGGCGGTCATCACGGCCACGTACAGCGAGTTGGTGAACACCTGGGTCAGCTGGGAATCGGTGAACAGGTTGGCGATGTGGCTGAAGGTGAAGCCGAGGTGGTCGGGCCATTCCTGAACGAACGGGATGAGCAGGATCACCAGGAACACGGAGAGCACGCACACCAGCGTCACCACCGAGAGGATGCCGCAGATCCAGTCGCGCTTCTTGCCCTTGGGCAGGTCGACCTGGCTGATCTGCTTGTAGCGGATGGCGAAGCGCTCAAGGACGGTCATCAGGATGATCGAGATGATCGAGGGGATGAGCATGAACACGGCGATCACGGCACCACGGTTGAAGTTCGGGATGGAGCCGAGCATCTGGTTGAACAGCGTCATGGCCAGCACGTCGTACTCGCCGCCCACCGAGGTCGGGATGCCGTAGTCGGTGAACGCCAGGAAGAACGATTGGATGAAGGCCACGGCCATCGTGCCGATCAGCGGCCTCAGTACGGTGTTGAGGAAGGTGGTGAACGGGTTGTCGCCCATGATGTGGGAGACGATGATGAACTTCTTGTCCACGAACTGGAAGCTGTTGTTGATCAGCAGGAAGCAGGTGGGCAGTGTGTAGATCACATAGCCGATCAGCAGGCCGTTGAAACCGTAGATGTCGAACAGCGGGTGGCCGATGAGCTGGGTGATCAGACCATTCTTGCCGAACGAGTAGATGATGGCGAAGCCGTAGGTGATGGTCGGCAGCAACATCGGCAGCTGCGCGAGCAGGGCCACGGCCTTCTTGAAGCCGGCCGGCACGTTGGTGCAGTTGATGGTGTAGCTCAGCAGGAACGCGAGGATCACGGCCACCAGCGCGGAGACCGCGGCCACGGTCAGCGAGTTGGTGATCGACCGCATGAACTCGGGCCGGGAGAGGATCGTCGCATAGTTCTCAAGGGTGGCCGCGCCGCCTGCGGTGGTGAACGAGCGGATGATCACGAGGATCATCGGCACCACGAGGAAGCCGACGAAGCACACCGCCACGATGATGAGCAGCGTCCACAGTTCCGTCTGCTTCGGCTTGGATGGGCGGCGCTCGTAATTGACTATTTCAGGGCGGATGCTGGGCAGTTGGTTGCCCGCCTGGATGGATTCGACCGACATCGCTCAGGCCTCCTGACCTTCGGCGGCGAGCTGGGCGTTGGCCTTGGAAGCGTTCGCATCGCCCTCGTTGAACAGGGTGTAGATGTTGTTGCGCTTGACTTCGAGCTGGTGGAGGATGAACTTCTTGACGAAGTCGCTGGCCGGATGTTCGATGATGTTCTCCGGGGTGTCGAACTGGGCCACCTTGCCGTGGTTGATGATGAGCACCTTGTCGCTCATCGTGCAGGCTTCCTCAGGGTCGTGCGTGACCATGATGGTGGTGAGCTTGTACTGCTCCACGATCTGCTTGATCTTGGCCTTGATGGATTCCTTGATCACGCCGTCCAATGCGGACAGCGGCTCATCGAGCAGCAGCAGCTTCGGCTTCATCACCAGCGTGCGTGCCAAGGCCACACGCTGCTTCTGGCCGCCGGAGAGCTCGTCGATGTGCTTGTTCAGGTGCTCTTCGAGGCCGAGCAGGGAGATGAGCTCCTTGATCTCCGCCTCGGAGGAGATGCCGGGGTTGTTGCGCAGGCCGTAGGTGATGTTATGGTATGCGGTGAGGTTCGGGAACAGCGCGTAGTCCTGGAACACGATGTTGAAGCCGCGCTTCTCCATCGGCACGTTCGTCAGGTCCTCGCCGTTGTAGAGCAGCTGGCCGCTGGTGGCGTCCGTGATGCCCAGGATGATGTTGAGCAGCGTGGTCTTGCCGCCGCCGGAGGGGCCGAGGATCGACATGATCTGGCCGTCGCCAAGGGTGATGCTGATGCCGTTCAGCACGTGGGTGTCGCCGAACGACTTGGTGATGTTCTTCAGTTCGAGCATATTTCTCAACTTGCCTTTCGTTTGGCCGCCTTTTCGTCTGTCTGACGGTGTGTGTCAGGTTTGACGCTCGGACGGTCCGAACTTGCTTGACGCCGCATGATGTGACGTCATGATCGGTGTTCCGTTATCACGGCTCCAACCTCATGCCGTACTTCCATAGTGCGTCGATGCGGGGTAGCGATTGTATTACATCGGGGAAAGCTCGGAGAAAGGACTGTGAACAGCAAGTGAAATTACATGGTTTTCGTGTAGTCGTGTAGTTTTGTGCAAACGGAGGCGGCCGGCGGAAGAGTTCAGTCACAGTTCATATTGCGGTCAATGCAAATGTCCGATTTCGCGGCGTGAGCCGGTAGGCTCGGAATCGTACAAGATGGCAATGGCAATGAACGGGAGCGTACCTGTGCAATCGTCAGTGGGAATACGGGAGCGTATCGACCACGTGTACCCTACGCTGCGTCCGGCCGAGCGGGCCGTGGCCCAATACATTCGTGACCACACCGAGGAGGCGGCCGATCTTACGGTCGGACAATTGGCGGATGCGTCGCATGTAAGCCAGCCCACCGTGATTCGGTTCTCCCGCAAACTGGGATTCGGCGGCTACCGTGAACTGCGGTATGTGCTGCGTCACCCCGCCGCCGCTCATCAGGTGACGTTCGATCCATTGTCCGGATTCGACCTGAATCCTTGGGATAATGTCGATGAGATTCCTGCCAAGGCCGCCGATGGTGCCAAAGCGCTGATCGACGAGATGCGCGGTGCCTTGGATGCCAAAGCCTACCGTAAGGCGGTCGAGATCATCGCCGAAGCGGGTTTGATTGATATTTTCGGCGTGGAGAATTCGCTGACGCCGGCCATGGATCTGTTCACGAAGTTCGAGTATCTGGGGCTCACCAGTCGCCTCAATACCGATGCGTACCTGCAGCAGATCGGCGCCGGACACCTGACTCATGGCGATGTTGCCATCGCGTTCTCCCACTCCGGAAGCTCGGCTGATACGGTCAAGGCGCTGAGGTTGGCGAAATCGCGTGGGGCCAAAACCATCGCGATCACCAACGCCATCGGCGCTCCCTTGGCCAGCTGGGCTGATGTAGTGCTTGTGACCGGGCGCGACTCGCATGCCATCTACGGCAATGCGATCTTCTCGCGCGTGGCCGATACCGCGCTCGTGGACATGCTGTACATGGGCGTGATTCTCTCCGATTACGGCCGCTTCTCCACCGCGCTGGACGAATCCGGCCGTATGATTCGCGACCGCGTCTTCGAAAGCTGAACTTCTGGATTGATTCGTTCGGCTGTGGCGACTTGCGATGTGATGGATCGCGCCACGATTGGCAATGGTCTGCGTGCCCCGCTGCTGCTCGCGGTTGCCTGTGGTGCTCGGGAGAACTGTAGTCGATTCTATAAGCGGCTGTAAGTGCGCGTCCCAACGATGATGGCGCGTACTTACGGTCTGTATTGCCGCTGAAACCGGCTGTAAGTACGCGTGACCTTCGTCGAGACGCGTACTTACAGTCCCTTTCCGCGAATCGCAGCGTATTTCATGCTCCAATAGCGCGACGGGTATTTCCTTCAGCGTCGTTTTTTGAGAGGCAAATGCATCATGGGTCGTGGCCGTCTAGTACGTTATTCCTTTGCATGCCCCTGTAGCTCAATGGATAGAGCCACGGCCTTCTAATCCGTCGGTTGCCCGTTCGAGTCGGGTCGGGGGCACGTGGACAGAGCCGGTTTTCGTTGCGTGAGTGTGACGAAACCGGCTTTTTATGCGGTCGGGTGAAGAGGCCTTTGCATGCGTGATTCGGGAACACTGTATCCGGGAACACCCTTAGGGGATGCACAAGCATGGGCAAACGCTATAGACTGGCTGCGGATGCGCTGACAGCTGGATGAATGCGACGGTCTGGAGGCCTCACGTCGAGGACCGTGCATTCGCAGGGCGGGTCTCCTCTGCGGATGTCAGTGCACGCAGCGTCCGCCAACGGCGACGAACGAGGGGAGAGGGTGCCTATGGCCCAGGATGTTGTTCGGCATGATGCCGATGACGTTGGAAATGACGATGCCCGAACCAATGACCGCAGTGCTGGTTCCGGCAGTTTTCGCACGAGTGCGCCGATTAACCGTCAATCCACTGGCGTGCCTGGTGCTCGACCCATCATCGAGGTGCGCAACCTACGCAAGGAGTATCCGGTCGAGGACGAGACCGTAGTGGCATTGGAGCGCGTGAACCTCGCCATCCCGCAAGGCCAGATTTGCTGTATCTTCGGCGAATCGGGCTCCGGGAAATCCACCTTGCTCAACCAGCTCGCCGGCATGGAGAAGCCCACGCGCGGCGGCGTCAGAATCGGCGGTGTGCCGGTCAGCAAACTCGACGAGCGTGAATTGGCGGCCTTCCGCCAGAAGCACATCGGTTTCGTGTTCCAGTCCTACAATCTGCTGCCCAATCTGACCGCGCTTGAAAACGTGGCCATGCCGCTCATGTTCCGGGGCGTTCCGAAAGCGCAACGCGAACGGACGGCGCGCGGCATCCTCAAGCGCGTCGGCCTTGGACACCGCATCGGGCACTACCCACGGCAGATGTCCGGCGGCCAGCAGCAGCGTGTCGGCATCGCCCGCGCGTTCGTGACCAGGCCCGAGGTCGTGTTCGCCGACGAACCCACCGGCAACCTCGATTCCAAGACCAAGGCCGAGGTCATGGCGATGATCTGCGCGTTCGCCCGCGACTTCAACCAGACCATCGTGCTGGTGACCCATGACCCGCAGATGGCCGCATACGCCGACCGCATCGTCACCCTGCTGGACGGCCGCATCATCAGCGATACGGCCAATCGTCCAGCAGCGGCGCAGTGGCCGGATTCAATGCATCCAACGGATGCGGCCAAATCCCAGTTGTCTGCAACCACAGCATCCCGTCGAGGCGACAACAGCACACAGCGCCTTGAGTACAACCGGAACCAATACCAGTCCCCAACCCAGCCGAACACCCAGGAGCGGCGCGAACAAGGAGCCACAAGATGACCATGCATTCCATTGAAGCCGATACCCGCAAGCCGGGTTCCGCGATCGCGCTGTCCACAATAACCCCGGACGCAATAACCCCGGACGCAATAACCCCGGACGCAACCGGGCCCTCTGCCGCTCGCCGGGGCGTCGTCCGCCTGTTCGCCGCCATCATGGCGATGTTCGTCGCACTGGCGTTGCTGGTCGCCATGCCGGCAGCCCATCGGCAGGCGTTCGCCGAAGACGGCGCCAGCGTGTCCGGCGATGGCGGCTCGGGCGAGGTCACGACCCCTGTGGCCGGACCGGTGCCGAACATCATCGTCACCAACTTCACCACCGGCGCCGACACGGTGGCAGCCGGCTCCAAGTTCGATCTGAACTTCACCTTCCAGAACAAAGGCCAGGTGGCCGTGACGAACATGGTGGTCACAGTGGACGGCGGCGAAAGCTTCGCGATCGCCGGCGGTACGAACACCTTCTACGTGGACGCGCTGTGGGCCGGCTATTCGCTGTCCCAGACCGTGCCGATGCAGGCGCTGTCCTCGGCGAAAAGCGGCGCGCAGCCCATCGGGCTGAGCTTCAAATACGAGTATCTGGACTCCGGGGCGCGCAACTCGACCCAGTCCGACATCAAGATCTCAGTGCCGATCAGCCAGCCCGACCGCTTCGAGATCGGCGAGCCGGTGCTGCCCGATCAGGTGATCGCCGGCCAGGAGGCTACGCTCACAATGGAATATGTGAACAAGGGCAAGGGCGACATCGCCAACGTGGAGGCCACGATGGAGGGCGAGGGCTTCGACGCCACGATGAAGAACCAGTATGTGGGCAATGTGGCATCCGGCGCCACCGGCTCGATCGGCTATGCGTTCACCCCGCAGGCGGCGGGCGAGCTCGACGCCAAGCTTAAGATCACGTATGAGGACTCGGACGGACAGACCAAGACCAAGGAATTCCCGGTCAAGCTCACCGTGGCGGACATGCCGCCCGTGGACGAGACGATGGTCGACGACTTCAGTGAGCCCGCCGCCGGTCCTGCCGTCCCTTGGTGGGTGTGGGTGGCAGGTGCCTTGGGCATAGTGGTGCTGATTGTGGTGATTGTGCTGTTGGTGCGCCGCCATCGCAAGAAGAAAGCGAAGAGCGATATCGATGAGGAGTGGGACGACTGGGCGGAAGGCAAGGGCGCGGATGGCACGTCCGCCGAGCGGAACGCCGGTTCGGCGGGCTCCTTGGCAAACTCCAGGACGAGCTCCCCGACAGATTTCAAGATCGGTGGCTCTGGTTCGGATGCGACGCCGACTGTGGTGATTACGCCGGCTGCCGGTGCTTCGGCTGCCGGTTCCACGGCCGCCGCCGGTGGCCCTGCCGAATCCACTGCGACTGTTGCCCCTGCGGCGGGCGCGTCGCGGTCCGAGGCACAGACCGCCATCCAGCCTTCCTCGCCTGCCCACAAGGCCTGAGCGAAAGGCCATGCCATGCGATTCGGCGATATCCTGCGGCTCTGCCGCCAGAACCTATGGAGACGCAAATCACGCACGATCCTGACCGTGCTCGGCGTGATCGTCGGCTGCTGCTCCATCGTGCTCATGATCTCCCTCGGCCAGGGCATCAACGAACAGAACGAGAAGATGCTCAAGCAGATGGGCGATCTCTCCATCGTCACCGTCTACACCTCCGGCGGAGGCAGGACGAACACCGGCTCGGGCACCACCGAGGTCAAGCTGGACGACAAGGCCCTCGAGAGCTTCCGTTCGCTGGGCAACGTCTCCGGTGTGACACCGGTGATGAACCTGCCGTACAACGCCACGCTCAAGGCCGGTTCGGGTGGGCGGTACGTGGCCGACTTCGTGCAGATCATGGGCATCGACATGACGCAGTTCGACCAGATGGGCTACACAATCAAGGACGGCTCCATGCCGGTCCGCGATGGTCAGGTCCTGGCCGGCGAGTGGCTGGCGTACGACTTCATGGACACCCTGCGCGGCGGCGAGATGCGTTACGCCAACCGTGGCGACGGCTCGTATTCCTGCACGTATAACGAGGCCACCGGCCAATGCGAGGAGCCTGAGGACCAGGACCCGTATTTCGATCCGATGAAAACGCGGCTGACGCTGGTCACCGGCACCGACTACCAGGGCAGCTCCTACAGCATGCAGATGATGGGCGGCGGTTCCGGGAGCGGCACGGGCTCCCAGTCGGAGACCGTCACCGTGGACCTCACCGTCTCCGGCATCACCAAGGCGGACCAGAGCAAGGGGTACTCCACCTCCAGCGGATTGGTCATGGACCTGAAGGACCTGAAGGCGCTGATTGCCAAAGTGGACCCGTCCACGGCCAAGAAGACCTCAACCACATACGATCAGGCGTTCGTCAAGGTCACGGATCTGTCGTCCGTGCCCGAGGTGGAATCGCAGATCAAGGCGATGGGCTTCGACACCTCGTCCTACGAGGACATGCGCAAGTCGCTGGAGGAGCAGTCGCGGGCCATCCAGCTCATCCTCGGCGGCATCGGTGCCGTGTCCCTGCTGGTTGCGGCCATCGGCATCGCCAATACGATGGTCATGTCCGTGACCGAACGCACGCGCGAGATCGGCATCATGAAGGCGCTCGGCTGCTATGTGCGAGACATCCGCGTCATGTTCCTGGCCGAGGCCGGGGCGATTGGCTTCTTCGGAGGACTCATAGGCTGCATCATCAGCGGACTGATTTCGCTGGCCATCAACCTCATCGGCATGACCTATCTCTCGTCGATGATGTACGGAGCGCCCGAGGACGCCGCATCCCTCTCGTTCGGGGAGCGGCTCTGGCAGGCGCTGGTCGGCGGCGAGGACGTGACCCGCTACTCGGTGATCCCTTGGTGGCTGTTCGGATTCGCCATCCTCTTCTCCACGTTGATCGGCCTGCTGTTCGGTTTCGGACCGGCCAACAAGGCGGTGAAGATTCCGGCGCTGGACGCCATCAAAAACAGCGAATGATCGCGTCGACGACCTGCTCCACGGTCAGGCCGTAACGTTCGTTGAGCTCGGCGAGGGGAACGCGGTCGGTGAATTCCTTGGCGGCGCCGAAGTTCAATACGCGGGGATTCGCTGGCGTGGCATTGGATGCGCCGGAGAACGCGGGATTGTTAGGGACAGAGTCGGTGCCTTGGGCTTCGGACGCCGTCCGGCTCCAATGGTTGGCATAGTAGGCGGTGATTTTCTCGCCCCAGCCGCCTTCCAGCTGACCGTCCTCAAGGGTGACGACAAGCTGGTGGCCGTTGCGCAGCGACTCCAAGACGTCCGTATCCAGCGAAGTGCACTGGCGCGGATCGATGACCGTCGCGCCGATGCCGTGCCGGGCGGCAAGTTCTGCCGCAGCACGCTCCGCCAGCGGATAGGCGTTGCCAAGGCCCACAATCGCCACTCGCACACCCCGGTGGGTGATTCGCCATCTCAGCATGTCTGCCTGGGACTGCGGCAGCGGGGCCGATTGCAGATCGCGGATGGTTGCGGCGATGCGTTCGGCATCGCCGCAACCATCGTTCAGGGTCTCCTTCGCCGTATTGAGTGAACCAGTGAGTGAACCAGCCGCTGCGCCGCCGGTCAGCGGCAGCAGGGAGGAATCACGGTCGGCTGCCAGAATCGCTTCACCCGGTACGCGAATCACCACCGCGCCCTCCGGTGCGCCGGGCTTGCCGACCGGCATCGTCGACCAAGCGAGGTCGTGAAGGAACTCGCGGCCGGACGTCGGCACCAGCATCGTGACACCGGGGATGTTGGCGAACATCGTCAAGTCATAGGCACCGGAATGCGTATTATCCGAGCCGGACAGGCCACCCAGGAAGTCGAGCACGGTCACACGCGAACGGTTCAGGCTCATCTCCAGGAAAAACTGGTCGTAGGCACGCTGGAAGAAGGACGCCGTCGTGGCCACCACCGGCGTGCCGCCCGCACGGGCGATGCCGGCAGCGAACGCCACCGCATGGGATTCGGTGATGCCGGTATCCACGTAATGCATGCCCGCGCGTTCGCGGAAATCATGCGTGATGCCGTTGGAGCCCGGAGTGGCGGGGGAGATGACCACGAGCCCTGGCTCGTAGTTAAATCGCGGTTCGAGCGCGGCCATGGCCATCTTGCCATAGTATTTGCGCGGGTCGTCCGGATTGCCCAGCGCGGAATCGGGTTTCTGCCAATGCGACGCCTCGCACTGGCCCTCATGCGGTTCGTGGTCGGACAGATTGCAATGGTCGGAATGCCAAGGCTCCGTATGCAGCACGTTGTCGGTGGAAGCAATGCCCTCGGCCAGATCGCCGGGACGAGTCGTGCCATGTGACATATCGCCGGTATCCATACCCTGCTGCGTGGTGTCGCTCGCTTGCCCATTGCACTCGGGACATCCATCATATCCCGCATATCCCGCGCCTTTCAGCGTATGGATATGCACCACCACCGGATGATCGATGTCCTTTACCTCCTCGAAAGCGGCGACCAGCGCATCCACATCGTTGCCGGCCTCCACATAGCGGTAATCCAATCCGAACGCCTCGAACAGGTTCGGCTGCGCTGTGCCTCCCGAGGCGCGCAGACGGGCGAGCGGTCCGTACATGCCGCCGAAATCGCCGGCGATTGACATCTCGTTGTCGTTGAACACGATGATGAGGTTGCCGCCCTGTTCGGCGGCGTTGTTCAGTCCCTCGAACGCCACGCCGGAGCTCAGCGAGCCGTCGCCTATCACCGCCACCACGTTGCCGATCGTGCTGGATGCGCCTGTCGCGGCGTTTTCGGCGGCGGCATTCTCGGTATCGCGGGTCTTCGCGATCCCGCAGGCCAGCGAAATGGACGTGCCGGTGTGCCCGAGCACGAACTGGTCATGTTCGCTCTCCTCGGGGTTGGTGAATCCGGTCACGTCGCCGAAGCGTTCCGGGTCGAGGTATGCGGCGGCGCGGCCGGTGAGCATCTTGTGCACGTAGCTTTGATGGGAGACATCGAACACGATGCGGTCGCGGGGTGAGTCGAACACGCGGTGCAAGGCCACCGTGGCCTCGACCATGCCAAGATTCGAGCCGATGTGCCCGCCGTGATGGTGCCCATAGGAGAGGAGCGTGGCACGAATCTCACGGCACAGTTCCTTGAGCTGTCCTGCCGGCAGCGCCTTGACGTCGGCCGGGCCGGTGATGCCGCGCAGCAGGGGTGCGTCGGTGGTCGCGGGTGCTGCGCCTTGGGCGGCTGTGGCTGTGGCTGCAGTCGTAGCGGACCGGGGAACGATTGGACGCTCGCTGCTCACGCCGTCGGTGATGACACTGTCCGATTCGTTGCCCCGCACCTCGCCCATATCAGAATTCTCCCCTCGCATCAGACTTCCGAATTCGACATGCTAGCGTCACCTGTTGCCTAAGTCGTTTCGGGCGGGGCAAATACCCCCAACATCTCCGTAAATGCAGTGAGGCGTATGCCGCGTTGGTTCGGGTGTGGAAGAATGGATGCCAGCTCGTCATTGTCAGGTTATTTCGAAGGAGTCAAGCCGATGAAGGCCGTATACGCATCCACCGTCAACCATGATGATCCGCTTGCCGCGCTCGCGGTCGGAGAGCAATCCGAGCCGCAGCCGCGCCAATACTGGTCCACGATTACGACCTGTGCCGTGAGCGTGAACCATCACGATATCTGGTCCCTGCAGGGCGTGGGACTCGCCGCCGAGCAGACGCCGATGATCCTCGGCACCGATGCCGTGGGTGTGCTGGATGAGGACATCCCCGGCAAGCACGGACTCAAGGCGGGCAGCGAAGTGGTGCTGTACACCGTGGTCGGCTCGGATGGCAACGGTGTGGCGCCGGGGGAGCGGCGTTCGATCCTGTCCGAACGATATCCGGGAACCATGGCCGAGAAGGTGGCGGTTCCCAGCGCCAACGTATTCGCCAAGCCGGCGAATCTCACCACTGTCGAAGCCGCCGCGCTTGGCACCAGCTGGCTGACCGCCTATTCGCTGCTCTTCAATGCCGCCGGCGTCAAACCGGGCGACTCCGTGCTGATCCAAGGCGCAGGCGGCGGCGTTTCCACTGCCGCCATCCAGCTCGCCCATGCGGCGGGTCTTGAGGTGTATGTCACCTCGCGCAACGAAGCCAAGCGGGCCAAGGCCTTGGAGCTCGGGGCCGATGCCGCATTGGAGACCGGCGCCCGTCTGCCGCGCAAGGTGGACGCGGTGATCGAGTCCGTGGGTGCGGCCACATGGAGCCATTCCGTCAAATCCGTGCGTCCCGGCGGCACCATCGCCATCTGCGGCGCCACCACCGGTGACCAGCCCGGTGCCGAACTGACGCGCGTGTTCTTCCAGGACATCCGGGTGCAGGGCAGCACGATGGGTTCGCGTGAGGACTTCGCACGGCTCTTGCGGTTCGTGCAGATCGCCGACATCCATCCCGCCATCGATTCCGTGTTCTCCGGTCTCGGCGCCGCGCCCGAAGCCTTCGCCAAGATGGTCGCCGGAGACGTCTTCGGCAAGATCGTCATCGAGCTGTAGGAGACTCCACCGCTGGGACGGCCTGAGAAGAGCGTTGCCTGGCGCTTCAGTGGTGGTGCGACACCAAGAACTCATCGCCTCTGCCGATATGCAAGGCGTAGGAGTACAGTGGGGGCATATTCTCAATAACTAGGGAGTAAATGATAATGGCAAATGAATCCAAGCCCGAAGTCGCGGTGGTCATGGGCTCCTCCAGCGACTGGGAGACCATGAAGCGTGCCTGCGATATCCTCGACCGGTTCGGCGTCGCCTACCACAAGCAGGTCATCTCCGCACACCGCACGCCGGAGCTGATGGCTGATTTCGCGCATAACGCCCGCGCCAACGGCCTCAAGGTCATCATCGCCGGTGCCGGTGGCGCCGCCCACCTGCCGGGCATGATCGCCGCGCAGACCACGCTGCCGGTGATTGGTGTGCCTGTGCGCTCCCACGCCCTCTCCGGCTGGGATTCGCTGCTCTCCATCGTGCAGATGCCGGGCGGCATTCCGGTGGCCACCACCGCCGTCGGCAACTCCGGTGCCACGAACGCCGGTCTGCTCGCCGTGCAGATGCTCTCCGCGTTCGAGCCGGAACTCGCCGACAAGCTTGAGGATTATCGCAACGAACTGAAGGAAAAGGTGGCTGAATCCAATGCCCAGCTTGTCTGAGGAGACGCACGGCGCCACGCAGATGCTGCAGCCGGGTGCCACGATCGGCATCATCGGCGGCGGCCAGCTCGGCCGTATGATGGCCCTGTCCGCCAAATACATGGGCTTCCGCATCGGCGTGCTCGACCCGACGCCGGACTGCCCGACCGCACAGGTCGCCGACTTCCAGATCGTCGGCGAATACGACGACAAGACCGCCATCCATGATCTGGCGGAGAAATCAGACGTCCTGACCTACGAGTTCGAGAACGTCGACGCCGATTCCATCGACGAGGTGCGCCATCTGGTCGCAGCCCCGCAGGGTACCGACCTGCTGCGCGTCACCCAGGACCGCATCAACGAGAAGACCTTCATCAACCAGCACGGCATCGAGACCGCGCCGTGGCGTGAGGTCAACGACTTCGACGAGCTCGAGGCCGCCATCGACGAGCTGCGCTACCCGTGCGTGCTGAAGACCCGCTCCGGCGGCTACGACGGCCACGGCCAGCACGTGCTCAAAAACGATATGGATCTGGAGAAGATTCGCGCCCGCGGCGACCGCGGTGGCGGCTTCCCCCCGTCCATCCTCGAAGGGTTCGTCGACTTCGCGTTCGAGGCGTCCATCCTCGTCTCCGGCAACGGCAAGGATTACGTCACCTTCCCGATCGTGCGCAACGACCACCGCAACAACATCCTGCACATGACGATCGCCCCCGCCGAGGTCTCGCCCGAGATCGCACGCACTGCGCATGAGATGGCCCTGGCGCTCGCGAAGGGCTTCGAGCTCGCCGGCACGCTCGCCATCGAGCTGTTCGTCACCCGCGACAACCGCGTGATCGTCAACGAGCTCGCGCCTCGTCCGCACAACTCCGGCCACTACACCATCGAGGCGTGCTCCATTGACCAGTTCGACGCGCATATCCGCGGCATCGCCGGATGGCCGCTCATCCAACCGAAGCTCCTGAGCCCGGCCGTCATGGTGAACGTGCTCGGCCAGCATGTGCTGCCCACGCGCGCGCAGATCGCCACCCACCCCGAGTGGAACGTGCACGACTACGGCAAGGCGCAGCTGCGCCACAACCGCAAGATGGGCCACATCACCGTGCTCACCGACGACACCGCCCGCACGGTCGCCGAGCTGGAGGCCACCGGATGCTGGGACGACCTGAAACCGTATGAGCGTCCGTTCGTGCAACCGGTGTCGGCAGGCGCGTCTGACGCGGCCGGTACTGCAGCTGCGGCCAGCTCGGCGGCAGGCAGCAGGGAGGCGTGACGTTTCCGTATGGTTGAACATATCGAACGTCAGACCAAGCAGAAAGACGCCATCCGCGCAGCGCTCGCCGGTTGCGAGGAATTCATCTCCGCCCAGGATTTGCATCGCAAGCTGGAGGACGAAGGCTCCAGGATCGGCCTCGCCACCGTGTACCGTCAGCTCAACGCGCTGGCGGACACGGGCGCAGCGGATACCATTCGTCTCGACGGCCAGCAGCTGTTCCGCCTGTGCGGCGACGACGGCCATCACCATCATCTGGTGTGCCGCAACTGCGGCAGGACCGTGGAGATCGACCCGCCGAACGAGGCGTGGCTGCGCAGCGTGGCCGGCAAGCATGGATTCACCGTCGAGTCGCACACGCTGGAGGTCTTCGGCCTGTGCCCCGAATGCCAGAAACGGTGATCGACGCGAAGCGGTGAGACAAACCGACAATAAGCATCGAGGGCATCCTGCGACAACGCGGGATGCCCTCGATGCTTATTGTTAAAAACCAAGACACGCCTGATATTCCGGTGTTTCCAACGGGTGTGAGGCGATTGTCCGGTTACTACCGATTGACGGGCGGTTACAAGGGAGCTGCATCACGGTATATGCCGGGAAGCGGATTATCAAGTGACTGGCCTGACACATTGGCCAGTGGGTCTCATGGTGAGGCTCATCAGAGGAGATTGAGAAGGAGAATACACTCATGAAACCATGCACTCAGTGTGGTACATCCAATCCGGATGAGGCGAAGTTCTGCCGTCAGTGCGGCACGCCGTTCGCATATGCCAATCCGGTGTCCGCCAATCCGGTGTCTGCCGGTCCGATTCCTGCGGGCCCTGCTCCGGCACAGGCCCCTGCGGAGGTCAAGCCTCTGATCAGTTCCGTTGACCATGAACATCCTGGTCAATGATAGCAAGCAGGAGTCGTTCTACCAGCAGTAATAGGTTGTGGCTCCACGCAACGGGTGTGGGCCGGGCGGCATGTGCCTTGGGAATGTCGACGGCTCACTCAGGAGGAACTGCAACGCAACATGCCAGGATACCCGTTCGACCGGAATCGCAACGGCAATGTAACTCTCAAGGACTTGTAGATGGTCTTGGCCGGCTTGCATTTCGCGCTGGTAGTAGACTGGCTTTGTTTCCATTCGATGGGGAGGAGTTATGCCGACAAGTTACGGTAAAGAGCTGCTGGAGGACCGTTGTTTTGCCAGACTCTATGATCTGATATACAACGCTATATCTCCGAAACTGGAATCGTCTGGATATGCGACGGGTCTTAATCCCGCCATCGTGGCGAGGTTCGGCTCCACTGATCCCGATACGTGGACCATGAAATTCATCTTTTCCAATACAAGAAAGAGCAAGGGCATGACCTCGCTCGATTATGAGGAGAAGAGCATCAATCCGCAAATCATCAAACTGCTGCACTCCTCTGGAACGGATGCTGAATTCGAGTCCGGTATTCGCGGTGAAATCAAACATTGGTTCGCTGACTTGTTTGACATGACGGAATTTGGCTTGACCAGACGCGTCATCGAACACGATATGGAGATAGCTGCAACCGTCGTTGATGGCACGAGTTTCGCGAATGTGCCGGAAACCAATCTATGGCATCTACAGACCTGCTCCCCGTTGCAGACGAGATTCTCGGAACAGGAGATTCGTTCGTTTGCATGGCCCTATAGGAGACTGATCGATTGGCCCGATGACCGGCAATATGATGATTACCGAAAGGGGAAGCGCAGTCGACGGCCATTCCTGGATCGCAAACAGATGATTGCGTGCCTCAGCGGTATCCTGCAGAAGGCTGAGGGCTCTGTGGCGATCAACGTGCTGACACGAGCCATCATCAATCTTCATCCATATATGGTTCAAGACGAATCGGACAAATACACCTATGCCGATACCGATGTGGATCTGACGAACATAACCTATGAATCCGTCGGCATGAATGACGATGATACCGACGATTATTCCATTGATGAGCACGGAGGTGAATCATGGTAGAACATGTTCAGACGCCGATGAGGCGTTCATTTACGCTTCCAGCATCTGCGATTCCAGACGAAATCTTCCGCCTCGAGAATCCGGAATACATTGCGAAGCGGCTGGAGCAGCCTGTGGCTGCCGGTCAGCTGTGGATGGCGAAAACCGAGGTCGGCGCCCAGTATGTACTGGTCGGAGGCGTGAATGATGACGCGCGTCTTATCACGGCGATTCCGATGAGCAACAATGACGCTGAGCGAACCGAAGAGGCATTGGTGGTGCGCAATACTCCATTGGGCATGACTATGGTCGCATGGCCGCAGTTGGCGACCGAAGTGCCGGTCCGCATACTGTTCAAGCCGTTGGGCGAATTCGGACAAGCCGCGTCCGATGCGCTGGTCAATGACCGCGAGGATGATGCGCTTGGCATTGAACGCGCGACAACTCCGGAGGATGCGACAACGTCTGCGGCAAAGGCGATTGTCGAGATTCGCAGATGCATGGAAGCATGGCATGCCATGTGCGCCAAGCTGCCGAAGCTGCATGATGAGCAGAAGGTCACTCGGCATTCCGGTGAAGAATTGGAAGCGTACGCGAACGCGTTGAAAACTGTGCTGCAGTTGTCTCCCGGCCAGCGCATCGCTGTCAGCCGCGGTAAGGCGTTGACCGCTGAGCAGCAGAGGAAAATGGCCGAAGCCGGATTCCCGCAGTCCCCATATGACAAGCCTGCTGTGGATGACGATTACCTGATCGAGGTTGAACAGCCGTTGTGGCGCGCAGCTGCGGATGCGTATGCCGCCAGTGGTTTGCCGGGCGATTCGCGTGAGGGTTTGGCATACAAGGCGCAGTTCGAGCTTGCAGCTAGGGTGAACGGGCATGGTGTGCAGGCTTTGCGTGGTGCGCTGCATAAGGCCGCGAACGAAGTGCTGTCAGCATCCGGTAGCCGGTAAGGAGAGGCCGCGGCGGTGTAACAATGTCAGAGTTCCTGCAGCATCATCGCAAGGTGGAGAACCAGGCGCGAGCCATGCTCGCCCTGGCCTCGTCCCGGCACTCCGAGTTTCCTCCAGCGCCCAAAGCCGATCCCGGTGAGGTCGTGGATCGTTGGAAAGGTGAGGTGCTGATTGAGTATGTCGCTTCGCTGAACGGCAGCGATGTGGATGATTACGTCACTGTGGACGATAACATCGAAGCCGGTCTGCTTGGCCTGTTCAGCCTTGCTTTGGAAGAGGGTGAACGAAGCCGAATACAGGTTCAGTTCACAGACGGCGAGTATACGGCCCGCCGTAATTTCACTCTGATGCATGAGCTTGGCCACTATCTGCAGCAAACGGATGATGATTTGGCACGACCGTTCGAGACTATTGCTAGTCCCGCTGAGAGCAAGCGTCTGGAAGAGGATTCATGCAATCGTTTTGCATCGTTTTCTTTGTTGCCTGAATCGTATGTGCGTGACGCGATGCGTGGCAAGTCCGTCAATGCGGCTGCAGTCAATCGAGTGTTCGAGCAGGGAAGACCATCCCGGTCCAAGATGATGCGCGCCTCGCGGCCGGTCGTAGCGCGGCGTATGGCTGATTTCCTGCAGAATTCCGGAACGGTGACGCTGGTCAAGGACGGCGAGCTGAACGTGCGCGCCTACTCGGATGGCAGGGCTGATTATGAGGGGGATCTGACATCCGTCGAACGTGAGATATTGGACCATGCCGGTTCCGAGCTGAAACCCGGGGAATCTTGCTTCTATCAGCTCGCTGCGGATGATGGGACGCCGCTGCGGGCCAGCGTCGTTATGTCACGAGGATGGTCGAAATATCATTTCATTGTGATTGAGCGGGAGACCGTTCCGGCGGCTTCTGCTCCACGTACGGATTCTGAACCGGAAGCATCGGCATCGCAGAATGCTATGCCTGAGCAAACGCCGGGCATAGCCGATCAGCACCGCAGTGAAACCCATGAGGACGATTACGAGGGTGATCGCGAAGACGATCACAAGGAAGATGAAGGATCACAGCGCATGAACGCTTATGGCATAATCGACAACCGCACCTCACTGGTGAAGGATGATCTGGTACGCACAATACGCTCCGGCGATCGCATGTCGGTGTCGGCCTCGCTGTTTTCGATGTATGCGTACCGTGAGCTGCGTGACCAGTTGGAATCGTTGGATTCGTTCCGGTTCCTGTTCACGTCGAAGGCGTTCACGAAGGATCGCACACCGAAAGAACGGCGCGAGTTCTATATTCCCCGTCTGGGGCGAGAGCAGAGCCTGTACGGCACGAATCTGGAAATCCGTTTGCGCAACGAGTTGACGCAGAAGGCAGTCGCGTTGGAATGCGTGGATTGGATACGACGCAAAGGTGCCCGATTCATGTCATTCGATGAGGAAACCGGCTTCCCGCAGTTCCTTGCCGTGGAACGTGATGGTGGAGACGCTTCCGGATATATGCCGTTCAATGAGTTTTCGACCACGCAGCTCGGCGTGACCAAGCATGCGTCGTCTCCTGCATACACGTCGTTTGTGATGAAGCAGGATGCGACGCAGACGAGTGGGTTGTTGACCATGTTCGATCAGGCGTGGAACAGCAGCCAAGTGCATGATGTGACCGAAGCGGTGATCGACGGTATTGAACGCATGTATCGTGAGAATCCTCCGGAACTGGTGTATTACAAGGCCCTGTATCGTATTTTCAGCGAGTTCCTCGAGGACGTGGACGAGGACGTGCTGCCCAAGGAAGGCACCGGTTTCCGGGAGAGCTGCATCTGGCATATGCTGTATGACTTCCAGAAGGATGCGGCCGTGTCGATCATCAACAAGCTGGAAACGTATAACGGTTGCATTCTGGCTGATTCGGTCGGTCTGGGCAAGACGTTCACCGCGTTGGCCGTGATCAAGTATTTCGAGTCGCGCAATCGCAACGTGCTTGTACTGTGCCCGAAGAAGCTGAAGGACAATTGGGTGACGTACCGGTCGAACGCGACCAATAATCCGATCGCTGAGGATCGTCTCCGCTATGACGTGCTGTATCACACTGATCTGAGCCGTTCCAAGGGTGATACGATCATGAACATTCCGATCGAGCGTATTAATTGGGGCGGCTATGATCTCGTCGTGATCGACGAATCGCATAACTTCCGCAACGGCAACGATTCGGCGGTGAAGGCGGACAGCAAGGAAAACCGATACGTCAAACTGTTGGACAAGGTCATTCACTCCGGCGTGCGCACCAAGGTGCTCATGCTGTCTGCGACGCCGGTGAACAACCGGTTCCGTGATCTGGAGAACCAGCTGCGTCTCGCCTACGAGGGCAACGACGACGATTGGACCGCCAAGCTGGACCTGTCTACGGATATCGACAATGTGTTCAAGAACGCGCAGAAAGCGTATTCGGCATGGTCGAAGCTCGAACCGAAGGAGCGGACCACGGCGAATCTCATGGATCGTTTGGACTTCGACTTCTTCAAGGTGTTGGATCAGGTGACGGTGGCGCGCAGTCGCAAGCATATCCAACGTTATTACGACATGAAAGCAATCGGCAGGTTCCCGGAACGATTGAAGCCGATCAGCGTGCGTCCGAAACTGTCCACGCAAGCGGGTGCTGTCACATACGATCAAATCTACGATGAACTCGACAAACTCTTTCTGGCCTTGTACATGCCGTCCGAGTTCATACTCGAATCACGCAGGGCGAAGTATTTTGAAGGCGAGGGGGAGAGCCTGACCACGAGCGGTCGTGAGACCGGCGTACGCAAGCTCATGGCTACGAACCTGTTGAAACGGTTTGAAAGCAGTGTGCACTCGTTCCGGCTGACGTTGGAGCGTGTGCTTGGCTATATGAAGGGCACGGTTGAAGTGCTCGACCGGTATGAGGAATACCGCCGTCAGCATCGCGATACGAGTATGTTCAAGGATATTGACGCGGATAGTTTCGATGCTGGTTTTGACTTTGATCAGGACGACGACGAACAGATGGAATTCACCACGCAAGGTAAGAAACAGTTCGCTCTGTCCGACATGAACTGGAAGGACTGGCGTCGTTATATTCAAGCCGACATTACCGTTATCAACGAATTGTTGAAGATGATCGGCGGTATCGACGCTGGTCATGATGCCAAACTCCAGCAGCTGTACCATACAATCCGCGCGAAGGTTGAGCATCCGATCAACCCCGGCAACCGCAAACTGCTGGTATTCACTGCGTTCGCGGATACTGCCGACTACCTGTACGAGCATGTGAGCGCGTACGCGAAGACGCTTGGCATGGAGACGGCAGAAGTGACCGGTGCTCGACCGGGCCGTTGCACGTTGAAGAAGGTCGGCGGTGACATGAGTAACATTCTCGCGTGCTTCTCGCCGATTTCTAAGGAGCGTGAAACCACCACGAAGGGGCTTGATGATCAGAACATCGACATTGTGATCGCTACCGATTGCATTTCCGAAGGCCAGAATCTTCAGGACTGCGACGAAATGGTCAACTACGACATTCACTGGAATCCGGTGCGCATTGTCCAACGTTTCGGCCGTGTGGACCGTATCGGCTCGAAAAACGAGCGTATCCAACTGGTCAACTATTGGCCCGACGTGGATCTCGACAAGTATCTGAAGCTCAAGGACCGTGTGGAAGCGCGCATGCGTCTGACTGTGCTCACGTCCACCGGTGACGACGACTACATCAACGAGAACGAGAAAGGCGATCTCGCCTACCGGGCGAGCCAGCTCAAACAGATGCAGAACGAGATTCCCGACCTTGAAGACGTGGAAGGTGGCATCAGCATCACTGATCTCGGTCTCAACGAGTTCCGCATGGACTTGGTCGCATACCACCAGCAGAATCCCGATATCGAGCACACGCCGGATGGCATCGATGCGGTGGTGGAAGGCGACGAGCCCGGCATCATGTTCGTGCTGAAGAATGTGAACGAAGGCGTCAACACGAGCGGCAGCAACCGTCTTCACCCGTATTATCTGGTGCATGTTGGCAGCGATGGTACGATTCTGCACGGGCATCTGGAGCCGAAAGCGTGCCTTGATCTCATGCGTATGCTGTGCAAAGGCAAGAATGAGCCGGACGATCACGCATGCCGCATCTACAACCGGATGACGAAGAACGGCAAGGACATGAGCCGTGCCTCGCGTCTGCTGCAAGAAGCTGTTTCTGGCATTATTAAAGCGGACTCTCAGTCAGCAGCCGATAGCTTCCTGACCACGGGCATGGCTGACTTCCTCGCGCCGACGGTACAAGGCATCGACGACTTCGAACTCATCTGCTTCCTGGTGATCCTGCCCAAGCGGAACCCTCGATCGGAGTCAAAGCAATGAGCGACATCGAATACTGCGGTCCCATATCCGCCCTCAGCATGGGACTGCCCAGCATCACCGCAGTGCCGGCAGGACGTGGCCGCCTATCCAAGGAAGGCTTCTACCGTGGCATGGATGTGCCGGCGGCATTGCGCCGCAGGTTCACGCAAGACGTGGTGTCGTTCACGATGCTTGCGCAAATCAATGAACGTTCCACCGGCATTCCTGCAAGTGAAACCGTGAATACGGTTTTCGTGCTCGGCATCGAAACCAAAACAGAGACGCCGCCCGTGCAGGTCATGGAGCATATCGCTCGCTATTACGGCGAGAGAACGGGTTATAAGACGCGCATTCTGTTCGTCTGCACGTTCGCCGGTGAATGCACGTTGGCGGTGTTCCGCAATGCCAAGGTCTCCCAAGGTCTTATGGAGGGGTGCGTTTACACGGCCGAGAACGTGAACTTCACGCAGGAGTCGATTCATTTGGACGAACGTGACCTTGGCCATACATGGGACGCCATCTGCGCGCAGGTCATCCTTAACGACGCAAACCCCGAACAGGTTGACCATCGCATCGCCGTTGACAGCAAGAGGAAAGCGCTTCTTGCCGAGATCGACCGACTTGAGAAAGCCCACGCCAAAACCCGCCAGATCGCCAAGCGCAACGACCTGTGGAGCCGGCTGCGATTGACACGACTCCAACTCAAGGAACTGGAGACGGGTTCGTAGATCCACAAGCACAGTCAAGTAATGGCTGGGATCCGCCAGATTCACCGGCACCATAGAAAGTTCCCGTATGACGTCCAACAAAATTGGCAATGCTTATTGAACTTTGAGGTTCAGTGCGATGAATAATCAATGGTGAGAATGAAAACCGTCGGATGGGGTTCCATCTCCGGCGAAGTTCTGTAGGAATCACAATACTGGTAGTTAATTCTGGCCATACTGGAGACTTCGTAATGGATGGTTCGAGAGAAACCTGGCTGTTTTGGACGTCCCGCCTTCCCTCTCAGAAAGCATGTGGACGCGATAGGATCCGGCGCTCCGGGAGTGGATGAAACGTGATCCCAAAACTGTTGTGCCTGCTGTATTCCGACGCGTGATACAAGCTGATTCCACGCGTCGGAATACCTGCGATGCACCACTATCCTGTAAGTGGGGCGTTGATTCGGATGCCCGCCAGGTCTTCTCGTAGGCTCGTAAGGATTGTATGCGCTGTCTATCACTGTGTGACGTCCTGTTCTGCGAGAGGCACGGCGTCGGTCAGTTCAGCGGGATCAACTCCATTGCGCAACAGGATGCGTTTACGTAATGGATCTTCAAGTTGACCAGCGGTTATTTTCCATTCTTTAATCATCTGATCGAGCTGCGAGTAGTCACCATCAGCGGAGCATGCAATGAGCTGGTCCGAAAGATCATCGCAGAAAGATTCCAAATCCTCATTGTCGAACACTCTCAGCCACGCAAGTTCGCCCAGTTCTGCAACAGAAGGACGCCTACTGGAGTTGACTATACGGCGAAGTCGTTCAAGCTGCACTGACCACTGACTGTATTTTTCAAGGTTCTGCAGTTTCCTTTCAGGAAGCATCACCAAACCTTGCCCCTGTGGATCTCGAATAACAGCTTTTCCGTCGCGAGCTGCTTGTAGAACCTCGGTTCTTTTGGTTGCGAGATCAGACGCTTGGAAAATTGTCATAGCTCTCCTTGTCAAGGCATGTGAAATGTCAGCACGAATAAACATCATGCCGATACTAGACAAACTACAGTTCCCATATTATCATAATATATACTATATTGTCAATATCCTGCATATCATCATATGTAGCGAACAGGGCTGGAGGTTTAATGGCAACCCCTTCTTTCGATATTCGCTCATGTTTTCAAGCCCTTGGAGAAGCACTAAGCCGACCCTTGAATGCGAATCAAGGGGACGCACCTCTCAGAAGTCAGATCATTACTGGGGCTTTGCGCATTCTCGAAAAATATGGCCTCGCCGAAGATGTGCTTCGATATGGGTTCGCGAGTCATGTGACAATACCATTGCTGTTTCGAGCAATGGGCCTTGCTCCGAACGATCTATATCCGGAACAACTCATGGATCGGTGGCGGCAGATTCTCCTCAAAGGATCCTGTCATGATGCGACCCGAACGCTCTCAGATCGCTACATGATGCTGACAAAATGGATGGCATCCGCCAATTTGAAAGACATAATTGAACTTAAGTCGCCATCTGACGACGAATGGGACAAACTGCGTTTAACGCCATCCGAAGATGCGGCAGTATCTGAGCAGTACCAGTGGTTGTGCGATCGATATCTGATACCTGACCCGAACGCATGGTTGACCACATCTTTACATCGCGAGTATCGATATATAGTGGATAACGAAATCGGGGACTTTCCAGAGCGGGCAGTCACCAGGATTCCTATAAGGCAGTCCGAACTTATCGAAATTATCGCGCGTAGAGCTGTTTATTCCTCGGATGAGTCTATATTAAAAGATCACCTGTATACACAAGTATACGAATCGGCTCTCGCATATCTGAAAAAAGATAACTACGAGCAAGCATCGACATTATTTGATTTCTTCCTTAGGCAATATCCAGGCAATTTAGCAGCACTGAACGCAAAAGGGTTCTGTCTCATTCCGGTAGACCCAGGTAAAGCGGGAAAAATGATTCGACAAGCGATCGACAGTGGATTGAAACCAAGAAATCTTGGTGAATACAATATTTGCTTCTGTCAATTGTTGCAGGGAAAGGTCTCACAAACGTTGCAAAATGCTGAAAAATACTGGTGCGAATTTCGTGGCCACGACACTGAAACGACACCTGCTGTCCTATGGAGCATGGGGAGTAATGGAAAGCCCGTACTCATCAGTACCGAATCAGTGGACTCAAGCTTAACGAGACTGTGCGCTAACGCTGCGGATTCTATCGGGGATAATGAGAGACAGGAGATGTGGTGGAAACGAGGAGAAAAGATAGACGGTACCTTGTCTACGCTGTAAGTCACAGCGTTAGAATTCTAGTGTGCTATAAGTGCATTGCGCCTGATGAAACCGGCATAGGTAATCAAATTGTGGAGGTTTGGTGCGATGAACTCAACGCAGGTTACGACATCATCGGCGCCTTTGCCTCATGCCCATGATCGTCCGGATACCTATGGGGAATTATCGGCGAAGCCCAATGGTCGGCAGCGTCGTGGTGGCGACCGGACGCTTACAACGCTACGGCATCCAATGATGGGTGCCGATGCTGCGGTCTTCGGCGTATCGTATGGGTGCTTGTCCGGTTGACTGTAGTGTCGGAGCGACAGGCAAACCAGCAAGCCGCACGGAGTCAAATAACCGTGGTTCATGATTATGGGCGGGAAACGGCGGTTACGATCATGACCCGTTGAATGAATTGTTAGAAAGAACAGAGTAAAGGAGAGCAGCATGGAAGTGCCTCGCATCGAACCGGTGACGCCTGATATCACACAGGAGAATATCGAGAAGATACTCGAACTGTTCCCGAACGTGGCGACGGAAGTGCGTGACCCGCAAACCGGGGAAGTCAAGCGTGCGGTTGATTTCGATGCGTTGCGCGACCAGCTCGGCGACGTGGCCGAAGGTATGCGCGAACGCTACCAGTTCACTTGGCCGGGCAAACGCGCAGCCAAGGAAGAGGCGCGACAGCCGATCGCCAAGACACTTCGCCCAGTCAAGGACCGCAGCAAGAACTGGGATGACACCAAGAACCTGTATATCGAAGGCGACAACCTCGACGCGCTGAAAATCCTGCGCGAGACGTACGCCGGCAAGATCAAGATGATCTACATCGATCCGCCGTATAACACTGGGCATGACTTCATCTACCGTGACAATTTCCGTAAGAACGCCGATGACTACGCCGGTGACAGCGGTGAATACGATGAGGACGGCGGACGTCTCGTCGCCAACCCTGAGTCCAACGGCCGATTCCACTCCGACTGGTGCACCATGATGTACTCACGGTTGTTGTTGGCAAGGGATTTGCTCACTGTGGATGGGATTATATTCATCAGCATAGATGCCAATGAAGAAGATAATCTTGAGAAAATTGCAGACGAAATCTTCGGTCGTGATAATCGTATTGCAGATGTCGCGGTTGTCAATAATTTTAAAGGAAGAAGCGATGATAAATATATCGCTACTGCACATGAGGGGCTTCTTATTTATAAGAAAAAGTCCTTTGAGTCTCTAGGAGTTCCTATTCCGTCCGAGTACATCCAAGAATACAAGTTAAATGACGATAAAGGAAAATATCGCTTACAAGGTCTTAGAAAACGAGGAGCAGGTTCACGACGTGAAGATCGTCCGAATATGTTCTATCCTTTTTATTATTCTGAAATACAGAAAAAACTCAGTCTAGTTTTTTCTGATGACAGTATAGAAATTCTCCCTAAACTCTCCGATGGAAGTGATGGTCGATGGCGATGGGGAAAAGAGACTGCACAGCAACGTTTGGATGAACTTACTGTTCAGCTTGTATCTGGGCGTAATGAATATGATGTCTTTCAAAAGGATTATTTATCCTCTAGCGGCCAAAAACGTATTAAGCCAAAGTCCGTTTGGATAGGAGCGGAGTATTCTGCGGAAGCTGGAACATTACAAACAAAAACCCTTCTCGGTAAGAATATTTTCGATACCCCTAAATCGGTCGGATTGTTGCTCTATTGTTTGGAGCAGGCAACATCCGAAGAGGACATCATCCTTGATTTCTTCTCTGGTTCCGCGACCACCGCGCATGCCGTTATGCAGCTAAACGCTGGAGACGGTGGCAATCGTAAGTTCATTATGGTGCAATTGCCTGAGGTGTGCGACGAGAATTCTGAAGCGGCGAAAGCTGGCTATCACACGATCTGCGAGATCGGTGAGGAGCGCATTCGTCGCGCCGGCGAGAAGATCAAGGCCGAGATCGAGCAGGAGAACCAGCAGTTGGAGCTTGGTGCGGAGCCGAAGCAGGTGCCGGATATCGGTTTCCGTGTGCTGCGCGTGGATTCGTCGAATTATGCGGATGCTCGTCGTTCCCCGCTGGAGACAACACAGGGCGAGTTGGATGATTTGGTCGACGTATCCAAGGCTGATCGTGATTCGTTGGACAAGCTCTTCGAATGCTTCCCGTCGCTCCAGTTGCCGTATGATTCCTCGATCGAGGTGCTGGAGGATCCTGCGTTCGCCGGTCACACGGTGTATAGCGTGAACGGCGGCCAACTGGTGGCGTGCTTCGACGCAGAGATTCCCGAATCGGTGCTGCGTGGCATGGCGGCGCTCGACCCGAAACCGTCGTATGCGGTGGTTGCTGAGGCAGGTCTGAAGAACAGCCAGACGGTCACCAACTTCACCGAGATCTTCAAACAGGCGGCGAACGCCCGGCAGGGTTCGACGCAGATTCGCATCATCTGAAAATGAGGTGAAGCATGAAATTCGAGTTTTCCAGATACCAATATCAGACTGATGCCGCGAATGCCGTATGCGACGTATTCGAGGGGCAGCCTTCCCGAGAGCATGTGAGTTATATCCGTGATGTCGGCGTATGGGGGAAGCCGGAACCCGTCTTCACGCCTGAAGCGGAGCAAGGCGAATTGGATATTCTGCAAAACCAATCCAAGCAGAACGCATTCGATGACATGCGGTCCGAAGAGTTGGACGACACTGGCTATCGCAACAACGATCTCATGCTGTCCCCAGCGCAATTGCTGGCCAACATCCACAAGGTCCAGCACCGCGGAGGACTGGCTGATTCGCCTCGGCTGTTCCAAGGCAACGGCGCGGTCGAATTGGATGTGGAAATGGAGACCGGCACCGGCAAGACGTTCGTGTACACGAAGACGATCCTTGAGCTTAACCGTCGGTACGGGTGGTCGAAGTTCATCATCGTGGTGCCGTCCATCGCCATTCGTGAGGGCGTGGACAAGTCACTGGCATTGACGGACGACTATTTCTACACTTCCGGCGTGAACGACGACACCGGCTATGGGAAGCACATCAACTGGTTCGTGTACAACTCGTCGAATCTGAATGACTTGGATACGTTCGCCCAGTCGCCGGACGTATCGGTGATGGTCATCAACATGCAGACGTTCAATACCTCCATGAAGGAAGGAGGCCGCAGCAAGGATTCGCGCATCATCTTTTCCGAACGAGACGACTTCGGATCGCGCCGGCCGATCGACGTGATCGCGGCCACGCGCCCGATCATCATCATGGACGAACCGCAGAAGATGGGAGGTGTGGCAACGCAGAAAGGCGTCTCCCTGTTCAAGCCGCTGTTCGTGCTGAACTATTCGGCTACCCACAAGGTCCATCATGACCTTGTGTATTCGCTGGATGCATTGGACGCCTACAACCAGCGTCTGGTCAAGCGCATCGAGGTCAAGGGCATCGAGCTGGAGAACATGCGAGGCACCGACGGATACCTGTATCTGCAGGACATCATCGTCAAGCCGAACCATGCTCCCCAGGCGCGCATCGAGCATAAGAAGATGTCCGCCGCCGGCAACGTGGTCAAAGCCATGGGGCTTTTCGACGTGGACGACGACATGTACACGGCGTCCGGCGAGCTTGAGGCGTACCGGGGTGGCTGGTCCATCGCGCCGGACGGTATCGTGCCCGACCAGCTGAGCGGTGGATTGGGATACGTGCGGTTTCTCAACGGCACGATCCTGCGCCGTGGCGAAATCCTCAACGATGGCGCCGAAGCCGATCTGCGCCGCATCCAGATCCGGGAGACCATCAAGAGCCACTTGGACAAGGAAGCCATGCTTTACGCGCGCGGCATCAAATGCCTGAGCCTGTTCTTCATCGACGAGGTGGCCAAGTACCGCCAATACGGTGAGAACGGCGAGGAACAGTCCGGCGAATACGCGCGCATCTTCGAGGAAGAGTACGACTCGTGCGTGCAGGACTGGCTGAACACCTACCTGGATGTGGACCGTGGCCAGTATCGCGAATTCCTTCGCCATACTCGGGCGCATGACGCGCACAACGGCTATTTCAGCATCGACAAGCACGGGCATAGCATCGACTCCAAGACGAAAGGCAAGGAGCAGGAAAGCGACGATATCAGCGCTTATGATCTGATCCTCAAAAACAAGGAACGCCTGCTGAGTTTCGACGAGCCGACCCGGTTCATCTTCAGTCACTCCGCGTTGCGCGAAGGCTGGGACAATCCGAACGTGTTCCAGATCTGCACGCTCAAGCATTCCGATTCTGAAACCGGCAAACGCCAGGAAGTCGGCCGCGGTTTGCGTTTGTGCGTGAACAAGGACGGCGTGCGCCAGGATGCGAATGTACTTGGCGCCGATCAGGTGCAGGAGGTCAACCTGCTGACGGTGATCGCCTCGGAAAGCTATGCGGACTTCACCGAGGCCCTGCAGAAGGACATCAACGCCAACCTGCGCGAACGCCCTCTCAAGGTCGACAACGCGTTCCTCACCCGTATCACGGTGCCTGCCGAAAAGCTCGGAGGCGAGGCTGTCGGCGGCGAGCCGGTCACGTTCACCGAAGAGGAGGCGAATCGCGTCCACTTTGTGCTCATCAAGCATGGGCTCATTGATTACGATGACAAGTTGACCGACGAATACCGTGAGCACGGTTTGGACGAGGAGACCATCAAGGATCTTCCCGAATCATTGCAGGACAAAGCGCTCGCAATCGATTTCGCACTGAAAACCGTGCTGGAAGGCACGACGTCAATGCTTATCGGAAACGCGCTCAAGAAGAAGGCGCTGGCCAATCCGCTCAACGACAATTGGAACCGCAAGGAGTTTCAGGCGTTGTGGAAGCGCATCAACCACAAGTATGCGTACACGGTCAGCTTCGACGATGATGAGTTGGTTGGCAACGCCGTCAAAGCCATCGACAATGAGCTAGTTGTCTCCAAGCTGTCGTATTCGATTACACGCGGCCTGCAGAAACAGAAGGCGAATCGCAACGAACTGGCTGCCGGCGACCATTTCGTGAGGGAGTCGACCAGCAGCGGCAATGAGATGAACGTGGATGCGTCGAACGGTGTGGCCTACGACCTGCTTGGCGAGATCTCCCGCGGGGCGAGCATCACCCGTCGTTGTGCAGCCGAGATTCTCAAGCGAATCGCTCCGGCCAAGTTCAGCATGTTCGCCGACAATCCGGAACAGTTCATCGCCAAGGTGTCGAAGCTCATCATCGAGCAGAAGGCCGCCATGGTCGTGGACCACATCTGTTACGACCGAATCGAAGGCGAATACGATGCAAGCATCTTCACCGCGGGAGGCAACTCACGCATCGAGGCCGAAGGATACCGCGCCAGCAAATGCGTGCAGGACTGGGTCTTCCCCGACGGCACAGCCAAAGAAAGCGTGGAACGACGCTTCGCCAAGGATCTCGATGCTGCGGATGAAGTGGCGGTTTACGCGAAGCTCCCGCGCGGATTCCAGATCCCCACACCGGTCGGCAACTACGCCCCCGACTGGGCGGTCGCGTTCCGCGAGGACGACGGAATCAAGCACCTGTTCTTCGTAGCGGAAACCAAAGGCACTATGGGTTCGCTTGAATTACGTGAAGTCGAAAAAGGCAAAATCGCCTGTGCATCAAAACTGTTCAACGAATTCCAGTTAGCCGGCGATGTTCGCTACGAACAAGTCAACAGCTATCAGTCGCTCCTCGAGACGATCAAATCACTGCAATAGTAGTTGTTTACAGTTGCACTTAAGTAAAGGAAACTATTGGATTAACCATCAGTGGACCACAACGCGTTGAGACAATCGCATTTCTAATAATGCGGTCACTGGGATGAGGTCGGCGGCGGTTTGCACGAAGAACAGCCCATTGCTTCGTACAATCCGCCGCTGGGGTGCGCTGTTGCTTCGTGTGGCTTCCGCTGTCTGGCTTGGATGGGTCGGTGGGACTCGGACGGAACTGATGGGAGTATGGCGGTGTGCGCGAGGGGGAGTGCGCCGCGCTTCTCACGGCCTTTTTCACCGCCAGGCGCTGACCTGCCTGTGCTATCTCGGTGACGAGGGGTTGATACGGGGTGCTGCGGACTTCTATGTGGCTTACGAGGGGTGCCTGGACCGGGGGTTCACGGGGATTCCAGACCGTGAGGGCCGGTATTCCGCCGTGCGTACCCAGGATATCGAGGTTTGGATACCCCTCGTAGCGCAGATGGGTGTTCGCAACGCGCGCGATGTACCCCTTGCAACGAGGATGTGCTCTGGCAGGTTGGTGTCACACTGCGGGAAACACCGCTCAACCTGCCGAACAAGCATTGAAGCAATACAGCACGGAAGTGAAGTCCCGGCATGAAACAAACACCTTGTATCTCGCGCCGCAAATTCGTTGATGAATTGACTGCCCCTCAGGCCTTCTTCGCGGGCAGGCTCTCCTGACAAGGGGAACTGGGAATGAGATAAACGAATTTACGACGCAGGGCACTGGGTACGGGAACGGCATATCCAGCAAACCGTGTATCCCGCGAGATACATCCTGCGTGTTGAATCTCGCAAGTCGCATCCAGCAAGCTGCGACACGCCACAGATTGTTAAAATGAGAATCATTATCAATAATGATGGAGGCGGCGAGCATCGCTGCCTTGTATGGCCGAACGGGATGGGACCCATCCCGCCCCGCGCCCCGCGGCTTGCCGTCGACGGGCGTGGCGGCCCTGTCACAGCTGCCTGAGGCAGATAGAAAGAAGGTGCCCATGAAGGGCATGAGCAAAATAACCGCAGTGGGATGCGCAGCGGCGTTGTCCATGTCGGCGCTGGCGGGCGTGGCGGCTCCGGCATTCGCCTCCACCGATGCCGCCGGAGATCCGGCCATCACCGACACGTCCATCGAAATCAGTGGCACGCCCACTGGTGTCTCCGGCGAACACCGTTTCAAGGCGTACCGCGTCGGCACGTACTCCAACGCCCGGGTGGAGGATGGCGTACTGAAAGGTGTCGACGTCACCACCAACGAGAAATACGCCTCCGTGGCCTCGACGGCGTTGCATGAATCTGCGGGCGTCGTGGATTCCGACCCGCTGCGGTATGTGGCCACCGCATTCTCTGACCCCCAGGACAATGCGAAGCCATGGGACTCCAATCCCAAGCTGAGGGCGTTCGCCGACGCCCTCGCCAAAGACATCGTCTCCGGCGACACGGAGATCGAGCCCGACGAGGTCCTCGTCTACAACGACCAGAACCGGTTCTTCGAGGTGGACGAAGGCATCTGGCTGCTCGTAGACGATCAGGGCATCGATTTCGGAGCGACCATCGGCTCGATTCCGATTCTCGTCTCCACCGACGCGTCCGGAGCGTCGTTCGACCCCGCGCATCCGCTCGGCAAGGTGAATCTGAAGAACCAGAACGTGCCCACGGTGGACCTCGCCTTGGCGGAGAAGACCGAGAAGGGCACATTCCGCATCGTCGACCAGCCGGATTTCGCCATCGGGCATGACTTCTACACACAGGTCTCCACCACGATTCCCTCGTACACCGGGTATCCGCTGGGTGGGCGCATCTACTCGCTGGCGCTGGCGTTCGGCGAGGATGGCGGCGAGGACGGTTCCGGCATCGAATTCGACGGCAGCGAAGTGGTGGCGACCGTCACATCCGTGGACGGCGCGACGGTGCAGAGGCTCGAGGCCGGCAAGGACTTCGACGTGACGCCCGGCGGCATCGCCACCATCGATTTCGGCAAGTACGTCAACGGACAGGGGGCGAACAAGGTGCTTGACGGAGGCTCCCTGACCGTGGATGCGAAGGTGCGGCTCACCGATGCTGCCGCTGTCTCCACGCCGCAGGGCGTGGAAGGCAATCCGATCACCTCGTCCCTGTCGTACTCCAGCACGCCCACCGATCTGACGCATACCGCGCAGGCGTGTGCCAACGCGGCATGCGCGTTCGGCAGTGAAGACAACTACATCTACGCCTACACCTACGGGTTCGGCTTGACCAAAACCGACAAGGCCGATCCGTCCCAACTGCTGGGCGGTGCGGAGTTCGCCGTCTCCGGCAGGGACGAGAGCTTCGTGACCGCCTCCGACGGTGATGCCAAGGGCACGGTCTCCGTCACGGGTGTGGACTCCGGCGTGCAGACCGTGCTGGAGACCAAGGCTCCGGAGGGGTACCCGGACTATGCTCTGCCTTCCTTCTCTTTCGAAGTGAAGCCGACATTCGTATCCGGCGCCACCTCCCGGCAGAAGAAGCTGCAGTCGGTCGAGTACACCGATCCCCAGGACGATGTGCTCGGGCTGGTCTCCCATGATCCGGGCACCTCGGACTATCGCGTGGCGAACGTGAAGACCATCGCCCAGTTGCCGCTGACCGGTGGTGCGGGTATCACGGCGATCGTGGCGCTCGCCGTGGGATTGGGTGCGTTGGGAGTCGGCAACGTCGTCAAGGCGCGACTGCTCAAGACGGCGCGCCGTCGATGACGGTACGCGATCATTCGGCTTGCCGGCTGTCCGTCTGATGGGTCTCGTTCGGTTCCGTGACGCCTCGGGGTGCGTCACGGAACCGAACGCGTTGGGCGTCGCCGGTTCGGGAGGAGTTATGCGAACGATGAGGGATGTCGCGACGGTACGGCGTTGCGAAGGGGGAGTGTGTGCCGTCATTGACCGGAGGGAGCGGCGTGGGCGGCGGCTGTTGCTGAGAGGTGTGGCGTATCTGCTGGTGGCGCTGCTTCTGATCGTCGGCGTATTCGGGGCGCGCATGGTGCGGCAGGCTGGCCATGAGCGTCGCGCCGCGGAGGTCGCGCAAGCTGCACGGTACAGGAGCGCACGGGAACGTGAGCGCATGCTGGATGCGGCCCGCCGATACAACGACGTACTGGCGACGCGCGGGCAGCCGGTCCTGGGCGAATGGTCGACGGTTCCATCGGATTCCGCCGGAACGAGGGATGACGGGGAACGCTCGCGATACAGCAGATTGCTGGATATCTCCGCAGGGGTCATGGGGTCGATCCGCATCGGCGTCATCCATGTGGATCTGCCGATAGGGCATGGCACCGGCGAGCAGACGTTGGCGCGCGGCGCCGGCCATCTGTACGGCACGTCGCTGCCGGTGGGCGGGCCCTCCACGCATGCGGTCATCACGGCGCACAGCGGGTTGGTGCGGGATGTGATGTTCACCCATCTTGACGAGGTCGCGGTCGGCGACAGGTTCTCGATCGACGTGCTGGGCAGGAGCATGGACTACCGCGTCGACCGCATCAGCGTGATAGAGCCCGATGACGTGACGCAACGA